>JBAVYO010000137.1:0-6766 GCA_049698855.1 Terriglobales bacterium | reverse complement strand
ATGACGGACAACTGAGTTTTGGAGCGGCAATGGTTGACAAGCAACTGAATATCGAGCTGGGCAAGCAGGGCGTCTTTGTCACGACCATCGAGGAGCTCTACAACTGGGGCCGGCGCAGCTCGGTGTGGCCCATGCAGTTCGGCCTGGCCTGCTGCGCGATTGAGATGATCGCCACCACCATGGCCCGTTACGACCTGGCCCGCTTCGGCGCGGAAGTCTTTCGTCCCTCGCCGCGCCAGGCCGATCTGATGATCGTCTCCGGCACCGTGACGCTGAAGATGGCGCCGATTGTGAAGCGCATCTACGAGCAGATGCCCGAACCCAAGTGGGTGCTCTCAATGGGCGCTTGCTCCTCGGTTGGCGGCCCATTCAATACCTACGCCGTGCTGCAAGGCGTGGACCGAATTGTGCCGGTCGATGTCTACACCATCGGCTGCCCCCCGCGCCCCGAGAACCTGTTCTATTCGCTGCTCAAATTGCAGGACAAAATCGACACCATGACGCTTGCCAAGAAGCCCACCGAGGTGCGGCTGGATGAAAGCATGTTGGAGCATTTCAAGCGTCAGGTAATGGTCGCGCAGACGATGCAGCCGAAGTGACCGCGCTTAGCGGGCGTGAGCGAAGCGGGAGCCCGCTGCGGTCATCCTGAGCGCCGCCCCGAGCCGCGCTTGCGCAGTGAGGGCAAGTCGAAGGATCCCTTGGATTTCTAGCGATGATATCCTGCGGGCAGATATGCCCTTCGTAAAGCTCACCGACAAATCCGAACTCCCCGCCATCAACGAAGCCAAAGAACTCCCCTATGGCGGCAAGCTGATCTGCGTCGCCAACGTGGACGGTGAAATCCACGCTATGGAGAATACTTGCCCTCATCGCGGAGGCCCGCTCGGTGCCGGCATCATCGAAAAGGGGATGGTCATCTGCCCGTGGCATGGTTGGGCTTGGGACCCAAAGACCGGCCAGGCGCACGCTCCCGGAGCGAAAGTTGCCGTGTATCCAGTGAAGATTGAAGGCGAGGATGTGCTGATCGACTTGTAAGCACATGAGCCCAGCCACTCACTTTCTTACTGGATGGATTCTTGCGAGCTCGGCATCCTTGAATCGCAGGGAACGTGCTCTGGTTACTCTCGCCTGCGTCGTGCCTGACGTTGATGGGCTCGGAAGTGTTGCGGACTATCTGACACGTAACTCGGGTCATCCGCTCGAATGGTTTTCAACCTACCATCACTCTTTGCACAGTCTTCCGTTCGCGGTGGTTGTGGCTGCGGCGGCATTCGCTTTGGCAACTCAGCGATGGAAGACCGCGGGACTTGCCTTTCTCAGTTTCCATATTCATCTATTAGAAGACTTGATGGGAAGCCGTGGCCCTGATGGGTATCAATGGCCGATCCCATACTTCATGCCATTTTCACGGGCTTGCGAACTGAGTTGGCGCGGCCAGTGGGCGCTAAACGCCTGGCCAAATTTTGCTATTACGATTCTTCTTCTGCTGATGACGTTCTATCTTGCGTGGCTGCGGGGATTCTCTCCGCTGGAGATGATCTCGCTCAAGGCTGATGCGGCCTTTGTCGGGGCGCTTCGGAGGCGAGGTCCGGTTTCGTAGATTTGTGTTAGCGCGCAACTCGACCGCCCGGGCTTCGCCCGGCTGGGCGAACGAATGCGTCCGGCCCTACACCGTGGAGGAGGGCTAACTCAGTTCTTCTCGCGCTCAGTCACCTTGGCGCGCAGATGTTCCGACTTCGGCTCATACACGCAGAACGGTTCCGGATCGAGATAGTCTCCAGTCGCCGCGAAGGCGCGCGCTCGGCATCCCATGCAGACGTTGCGAAACTCGCAGCAACCGCACTTGCCCTTCAAGTTATTCGTGTCACGCAACTGGTTAAATACGTGTGCGTCATTCCAGATGTCGGCAAACCGTTCCTTGCGCAAGTCGCCGGCAATCGCGGGCAGATAGCCGCACGGATAAACCTCGCCTTCATGCGAAATGAAACAAACGCCGGTGCCCGCCAGGCATCCTTTCGTCATGGCGTTCATGTCATTGGGATGGCCGCTCGGATGGCCAGTGTGTTGTCCCGGAGGAGGAGCTTGCGGCTTAAGTAAGATTCCAGTGCCTCCCGGCATGATCATGTCGGCAGGCCCGATACCAGGGTGTAGAGACGCGGCTTGCGGAGTCTCAGTCGCCACGGTCGGCGCAGCCTTAGCCGCAGCTTCCGCCGCATGACGATCGGCAACTCGGCGCTGGCGCACCACGCGGAAATAGTGGGGCGCGCAGGTAGCTTTTAATTCGATTCCGCCTTCAAGTGACTGGTCATAGAACCAGTTCAACATGCGCTCGTACTCATCTGGAGGCACCATCTGGTCGTCGGCAATATCCACGCCGCATCCCACTGGCACCAGCAGGAAAGTGTGCAGCGCGTCGGCGCCCACCTTCTTAGCAAGGTCGAGCACGCGCGGCAACTGGTCGGCGTTGTGGCGCGCGATCGTCGTATTGATCTGTACCGACATACCGACTTCTTTCAAATTACGGAAGCCGTGCAGCGCCGCTTCAAACGCTCCGGGAATTCCACGGAATGTGTCGTGCGTCGCGGCGTCGGCGCCGTCAATGCTGATGGAAACGCGCATCACACCCGAATCGGCGATCATGCGCGCAACTTCCTTGGTAACCAGTGTTCCGTTCGTGGCCAGCGCGACACGCAGGCCCTTGTCCTTGGCGTAGGACGCGAGCTGGAAAATGTCGGAACGATAAAGCGGCTCGCCGCCGCTGAGCACGAGAATGGGCTTAGCGAACGCCGCGATCTGATCGATGATGTCGAGCGCGCGGGCGGTGGGCAGGTCGGTCGGAGAAGCGAGCTCCGTCGCCGTGGCGCGGCAATGTATGCAGCGCAGATTGCAGCCCTTGGTCACTTCCCAGAAAATCAGGCGCGGTTTGAATTCTTGCTTCGCAGGATGCTGCGCAGGTTGGCCGGCCGGTGCGGTCACGGTTTCGTTTCCCTCTAGAACCTTCATGGAGATTCACCTCACCCCTCGATGAAAGGTTAAGGGCGCGACGAACTTGAGGCCGTGACTAGTGTCACGAGCAATTGTGACGATAATCACGCGCAGCGATGATCGCTACTCTAACGGGTAAGCTATTGCAGTGTATAATATACAAGCAAAATTGACATCATGATGTCTATAGTATAGCATCATGATGTGCGAACCACTTTGTCCCTGGACGATGATGTAGCCCGGCTTCTTGAGCGAGAGAGCCGCCGCTCGGGTGCGTCCTTCAAAGAAGTCGTCAACCGTCTGATCCGATTAGGATTGATGGCCGCGAACCACCCGTCGCGAAAGCCGTTCATCGTTAAACCACGCAAACTCGGGATGCCCGTCGGTTTCAGTTATGACAACGTCGAGCAACTGATTGAGCGACTCGAAGGCGCGGAGCATCGGTAATCCTAAGTTGCAGAGATAAGCACCAGATGATCGTCCTCGACGCCAACATTCTGCTGTACGCATACGACACTGCATCGCAGCATCATGTCAAAGCACGCGCCTGGGTGGAGCGGGAATTCTCCGGCACGCAGCCGATCGGCCTGCCGTGGCAGACGGTGGCCGCCTTTGTTCGAATCATGACCAATGTGCGATTGCCGGGTGAGCGCTTGGCTATCCAGGAAGCGGTCGAGATCGTTGACACGTGGTTGGAGCAGCCGAACATTCGCCTGCTCGCGGCCGGGGAAGACCATTGGCCTTTGTTCCGTCAGATGCTGGTCGAGGGGCAAGCCGCAGGCCCGCTCGTCAGCGATGCCCATTTGGCCGCGCTCACTGTTGAGTACGGAGGCATCCTGCACACCACCGACCGGGATTTTGCCCGCTTTCCAGCCCTCCGCTGGAAAAACCCGCTGGCATAAGGCAACCGAAAACGGTAGCGCTTGTGATGAGTATGCGGGTGGGAGCAGCCCACCTCGCGCCCGGTATTATAGACATCATGCCCGGGCAAAATGGCTCCCAGAATTTGCTGATCGATGCGGACGACACGCTCTGGGAGAATAACGTCTATTTTGAGCGCGCAATCGCCCGATTTATCTCGTTCCTCGATCATCGCGAATATTCGCCGGAGCAGGTGCGGCTGGTTTTGAACGATGTGGAACGGGATTCGATCTTGAAACACGGATACGGGCTGCACAGCTTCGCGCATTCTCTGGTGGAGACATTTGAAAAGCTCTCCGTCGAGCCGGTGACCCCGGAACTCCATGAACGCATCCGCAGCTTCGCGCACCAGATTGCCGAGCATCCAGTCGAATTGATTGCGGGCGTCCCGGAAACACTCGACTACCTGAGCGGGCGGCATCATCTGATCCTGATGACGAAAGGCAATCCCTCCGAGCAGGCGAGCAAGGTGGAACGCTCAGGATTGAAAGAGTATTTTGCGGCGGTCGAGATCGTCGCGGAGAAAGACGAAGCGACGTACCGGTCGGCCATCTCAAAATATGCGCTCGCGAGCGATGAAACCTGGATGGTCGGAAATAGCCCGAAGTCGGATATCAATCCGGCGCTTGCCGCCGGTCTCCACGCCGTTTTCATCCCTCACGACCAAACATGGATTCTTGAGCACGAAGAACTCGCCACAGCTCCGCCAACGCAGCAGTTGCTAATCGTGAGCCGATTCGCCGATCTAACTTCGCACTTTTAATTACACTTACAAAAACAAAGTGCGCGGAAATTGCCGATTGGGAATTTGCGCGCAAATAGACACAGGCTGAATCCCGGATTTGGGTCCGGTTCCAGCCTGCGCTTCCCTCAACTTGTGAGCCGTTCCTTACTGGGTTGGGCCCGAATTCTGGGTGGTGTTCGTCGCGGTCGTCGGGTTCGCCGGCGGCTCGCTGGCCGCAGTGTATCGCGTGAGTTTTGGGAAAAACGGTGTCACTTCGAATGGCATTTTGTCGCGGGCGGAAGTGATGGCGACCGGCTGCGCTTTCACCATTTCGATTTTGTTATCCCAGGGGTTCAGCTTGACGCGGCCGCCCAGCGGCAGCGCCGGAATCTGGTCGAGTTTGTTCCAGTCAAGTGCTGGAGCATCGTTGGCCAGGTCCGCCATTCGGATTACCTTTCCGTTCTCGGCGATGTTGTTGCCAAGGTGCGCCTGGAGAAGAGCCGCCAATTGCGGAGCCCGCGCCTGAAGCGCCTTGACGAAAAGGCCCGCCGAATCCAGTTTTTGTGCGTAGGGTGATGCTTTCAGCATCTCGATCGCCTTTTTGTCGGCGGCAGCTTCTTCCTCGGGAATGTGCTTGAAGCCGAGGTTCTCAAACGTGCCTTCGTCGGAGAAGAGCATTCGGTCGTTGAAAGCATATTGGCTGCCGATGTTGTGGCCCAAGACAATGTGCGCCAGTTCGTGCGCAAGCACCATCGCAAGGCTGCCTTCGTCCGGCAGGACGTCGATGATCCCGCGGCTAAGCACGATCGTGTTGCCGACGCTGAACGTCTCAAGAGGAGACGTGGTCAGCACGCGCGTGCGCACCGGGCGTGACAGCTCGATGTTGTTGGTGATTACGATATTGTTGACGACCGTTTGCAGAACTTTGTCCACGTCGCCTTCGGGAGCAAGCAAGCCAGCCTTCTCGAGGCGATCGATGACGTTGTCTTCCGCCTGCTGCTGCCATTGGCGTTCGGCCGCCAGAGGAGATGCATCCTGAGCCTGCGGTGTCTCGTCTTTTACGCTGTCCACATGTATCTGCGTGAGCTCTTCGTCCTGAGGAGCCGCTTTCAGGTTGTAACCCCACAGGCGGGTTTGTGCCTTGAATGCGAGTTTGTTTTTTGCGCCTGCGGTGAAGTCGCCTTCCTCGCTGTAGATGTAAGCCGGCACCCAGTAGCCCGGTGTCAAGTTCAAGCGCCAGCTATCCATGTGGAAGAAATAGGTATTTCGCGCAGGATGGATGTAAGTCCCGTTGAGGCGGACGATGTTGAAGTCCTGGTCCTCAACCCAAATTCGGCCAAGGAAGCGACCGCGCCCCGCGTCTTTCTTGGGCGTGATATCGAACACGATGGTACGTACATCGCCCAGAAACTCGCGCCGCACGTAGTGAAACTCGTAGTGCTGGCGGTCGAAGTTGTAGCGATCCGCATAAATCATCCACGAAAAACCGAGCGGCTGGTACTGGAACTTGAAAAGTTTGGTAAAGCCGCCGAGCAGCCGCTTTTCCATGCTTTCGTCAGCATCTTTGTCTTTGGAATCTTTATCTTTAGATCCCTTGCCTTTGTCGCTTAGGTAGTCGTCCCGGTCGATCGACTCGCGCAGATCCATGCGGCCCAGAAAGTAATGGTCCGTCTGCGGAACCGGGCCCATCTGCGGATCCTGCGCCATGTCCTGCAGGTAAGTTTCGACGATGGGAGTGCGCTGTTCCAGGAATTTGATTAGGTTTTTCTCTCGAAAAATCGCGCGATCCACGACCTGATCCATCGTGGTTGGCGGAGCCATAGGCGTCTGGGCTTGCGCGACATCCTGCTGCCCCTGCTGCGCGGCATCTTTGTGCTTGGCAACTGCCGTCACCGATGCCGCAAGCAGAACCAAAACCATCCATTTCGTATTACGCATAACTTCATCTCCAAAACTTCAGTACGCTAGTTGAAATACTACGTGCACGATGGCAGTTGAATCCACCGCCTGTCCGCTGCGGGTTGCGGGCTTGAAACGTATCTTGTTGGCAGCAGCGACGGCGGCTTCATCCAGCCCGTGACCAAGGCCCCGAACCACACGATTCACGTGTAATTGCCCCGCTGCCGAAAACTCCAC
>JBAVYO010000136.1:0-3907 GCA_049698855.1 Terriglobales bacterium | reverse complement strand
TGACGGCGACGGAGAAGCCTTTGGCGGCCTGGGCGCGGCGGACGAGCTCGTCGATGACGGCACGGTGCGCGCGATGCACGCCGTCAAAGTTGCCGACACTGACGAACGCTGGGCCGAAGCCGGCTGGGATGTCCGCGAGTTTGTGGAAGACTTGCATTCGCAGTTCTCTTACCGCCGAGACGCCGAGGCCGCCGAGTAGACCACTATTAGAGATTTTCTCGGCGCTCTCGGCGTCTCGGCGGTAGATCTAAATTTCAAACTCCAGTTTCATTCCGTCGTACGCTAATTGCACATCTTGCGGCAGCTTCGCGTTGGTCTCCTCGTGCGGAAGATCGTGGCAAATATGCGTGAAAAATGCGCGTTTCGGTTTCACTTCAGCCACGATCTTAAGCGACTGCTCCACCGTTGAATGCGTGGGATGCGGCTGGTAACGCAACGCATCCAGAAAAAGGATGTCGAGATCGCGCAATTTGTCGAGCGACTCCGGCGGCACGGAACTATGGTCGGTAAGATACGCGCCCGAACCGAAGCGAAAGCCGAGGATGGGAGTTTCACCGTGAATCACCGTGACCGGCTCAAAACGCGCGCCGAACAGTTCGACGACTCCTTCGATGGGCTTCAGTTCAACCTGCGGCAGGCCCCCAAATTTGTAGTTGGCCTCGAAAATATAACGGAACATGGTACGCAGGAATTCGCAGTTGCGCGGAGTGGCGTAAAGCGGCAGCTTGCCGGGCTTGTGACGATAGGTGAGCGGGCGCAGATCGTCGATGCCGAGGATGTGGTCAGCGTGTGTGTGCGTGTAGAAAACGGCGTCGAGTTGCGTGATATTTTCTCGCAGCGCCTGCTCGCGGAAGTCGGGTGTGGTATCGATGAGAACATGATGACCGTTGTAGCTGAGCATGATCGAAGGACGAGTGCGGCGATCGTGCGGATCGGCGGAATGGCACACGGCGCAATCGCACCCGATGGTTGGAACTCCCATCGAGGTGCCACTGCCCAGAACCGTCAGCGCTGCATGCATCAGCCGTTGGTTCCTGTGCTTGGGCCGGGAGCCTGCGGTGCGCGAGCCAGCGCGTTCGTGACTTCCACATACGCCATGCGCAGCTCGTAGAGGCAGTTCTGCAGGAAGCCTTGCTCCTTAGGCGTGAGGTTGCCTTTGGTTTTTTCGGCGAGCATGCCGAGTGTGTCAACGGTTTGGCGAGCGCCGACGAGGTCGATTGCGGGCTGGCCGCCTTGTTCGTGCATGAGCCCGAGTTGCATCATGGCCGTCATGTAAAGCGAAGCCATGAAACGCTCAAAGCTGATTTCGAGTTCTTTTGCCGAGTGGCCGCTGAGTTCAACGCGGCGGTCGAGATCGCGCGACGATTCACGATAGGCGTCGTGCTGTGCCTGTTGCTCGGAATCGCTCGGAGGCTCAGGAACCTGTTCCTCTTGGGTCTGGGTCGCAGCCGCCGCAGGACTTGCGGAGCTGCCTTGGGTTACGGCTGGAGGCGTGGGCACGGCTGCAGGAGGGGCAGGTTCGGGCCGCTGCGCTTGTTCTTCCAGTTGCTCTTCAACTTGATCTTCGACGGAGGTACGAAGTTCTCCATCGGCGGTGAAGAGGCGCCGGTCGCTTACTTTAAATTCGCTGTCTTTTTTTTTGTCAGCCATATAAATTTCCTTGTCTTTCATCTCGATGTTGCCAACCTCCCCGTCTCGAAAATCGCGAGACGTGAGGCATTCATCCTAGTGGGGCACAGTCAAGCCACAGGAATCGTTGCCGGTTTGAGTGCCGCTGTCCCAACTCGCAAATTCTTGCCGGCGGCCTCACGCCGCAAATAGCCAAGCGCGACGGCACGATCCCCCTCGGGCAGAGGCAAATGGGCGCTGCTGGTGATCTCGCCTGCGTCTTTCTCGTCGGCCTGAATTTTTGTGCCGGGCGCGGGCAATGCACCTTCCACCGTGAAAGCGCCGAACTGGCGATGCACAGCGCCACGCGAGCGGATACGCTCGACGATCTCCTGCCCCAGATAGCAACCCTTGGCGAAATTCAGCGCGCGGGCTTGGCCGGTTTCTTGTGGCAGATCGCGCTCGCGAATGTCGACGCCATAACGCGGAACTCCCCAACTGATGCGTCGCAGCTCCAGGGCATCCGTGCCCACCGCAGTGGCGCCCGCGGCTGTCAAAGCAGCCCATGTAGGCTTCATCTTGTCGGGCGAGAGCCAAATCTCGTAGGACGAACCGGCGGGATCGTCGCCGCGCACAACCGTACATTGGAGACATCCGCATGCGCAGTCGCACGTGGGCGTGCACAGCTCAAGTGGAGCCAGGTCTGGCGCTTGAACTCCGGCCGCTTTGAGCACGCTCTTTGTCTGCGGCCCGGCGATCCCGATAGCGCTGAGCGTGGAACTTACATCCGCTACTTCCACATCGTCCATGATGATGAATTTGTCGAAATGGGCGAGAACTTTATCGCGCAGTTGCGCGTCCACGTCAAGCAACAGAGAATCGCCCATGTTGTAGGCATAAAGGTCGCTCTGGATGTGCCCCTGAGCGTTGAGCAGAAAAGCGTAAACGCCGTGGTTGGGGGCAAGATCGCGGATATTATTCGTGACCATGCCGTTCAGCCAACGCGTACGGTCGGCGCCGGTAAGCCGGATTTTCGAGCGCGCGCCGAGGTCATAAACGCCGCAGCCGGAGATGAGCGCGCGGAATTCTGCGCGGGCTTCGCCGAAGGCGTCTTTGCCTTGAGTAGCGCTGGCTTGTAAAGCAGTATTCATGCGTGCTTACTTGATTATAACGAACGGTTACGAAAGCAGGACGAGGCGTAGAACGACGCGGCGTGCGAACCTCACCCCACCCCGTTCGCTCGCAGTGCTTGCGTAGTTCTTCGGAAATAGCTTCAGTTCGTCCGCTGGAGTCTCGAAATCAACTTTTGCGCGAGGTTCTCGTCGGATTCCGACCAGAGCAGGCGGCCGGTCGCGCCGGAATTGCTTTCCATCTTTGCTGTGAATTCCACCAGCCGTTGCACGTTGCTGCGCACGCGGGTTTCAGTCTCCTCGGTGAGCGCCAGTTCCTCATGAAGAAAAGGCGTGTCGAAACCGAAGTCGACTTGGATATGGCCGGCGGTCGCGGCAGCGTCCTCTTCAAACTGCGTTCCATGCGCAATCACGCGTATCAGAGAAGGCTCGATCACCCATGTTCCCCCAGCTTGGGGAGGTCCCCACAAATCCCAATAAGCTTCGTAGACGTAAGCGCAGTCCTCGTGGAGGAACTCGGTGGTCAGGGCCACCGCCTCCTCGGGCGCAAGGGGCGGGGCAAATCGGCGCTCGAGAATGGTTGGTTCGTTCCATGAGACTGGGTGGATCGCGAGATAGGTTACGCCGGGCTTGGCCGCCGAAAAAGGAATCTGCCGCAGAACGCTGACGGAGCGCGACAGGATATCCGGCAAATCAAACGACGGGAACCAAAGGCTGAGGTAAAGCGAATCGGCCATCGGGACATTTTAATTCTTGTGGGGGCAAAGCGATCGGCAGAAAATTTGACACCGTGATAATCCGGATTCGTCACCGAGGCGCGGAGAAAACCAAATGTGTGGCAAGAGCGTTCCTGTCGGCTTAGAAGCTGCGATTGAGTATCGGCAAGAAGCGGAAACCACAGGGTACACGGGTTTCACGGAGGGCACCAGAAGCCTAATCAGAGCTTCCTAGCAGGTTCAAGGTTTTCCTCCGTGTCTCCGCGGTGAAGGAACGCAAATTTAGCACTCACAACTTTGACAGGCCAAAAAGGTGGCTGTTAGTATGAATTGCTCGTTACAATAGCCGGCATCGCAGTCTTGATGGCCGGAATGTCCCCGTCGTCTAGCCCGGCCTAGGACATCGCCCTTTCACGGCGGTAACACGGGTTCAAATCCCGTCGGGGACGCCAA
>JBAVYO010000135.1:0-3435 GCA_049698855.1 Terriglobales bacterium | reverse complement strand
GGTAAGAACCGCGCGGATCGCCCTCTTCGGTTAGCCTGCGATTTGTGGTGAAAACTGAGAACTGAGCTCCACCTCTAACCTCCGACCTCTCACCTCAGCCCTCTCACACCTCATACCTCTGACTTTTCTCCCCGAAGCGCGCGGCATCGAATATCCTGTTTACTCGAGAATACAAATGATCAAGAAGAATCGCCTCTTCACTCCCGGCCCTACGCCGCTTCTGCCGTCGGCGCAGACGGCGATGGCTGCTTATGGCGCGCACCATCGTACCGCCGATTTCCGCGCGCTATTTACGCGTGTGCTTACCGACCTGAAGGAATTCATTGGCACGCAAAACGATGTGCTCGTCCTGACATCTTCGGGCACGGGCTTCATGGAGGCGTCGATTACGAATCTGACTTCTCCGGGCGATAAAGTGCTGGTGCTGACGGCGGGGAAATTCGGCGAGCGCTGGGTTTCGCTCGCGAAGGCCTTTGGCTGCTTGGTTGAAACCGTTACCTCGCCCTATGGCGAGACGTTTTCGCTCGACGCTGTGCGCGCGAAGCTCACGCCAGAGATTCGCTGCGTCTACATGCAAGCCACCGAAAGTTCAACCGGCGCACGCCATGATGTGGAAGCAATTGCAAAACTGGTGAGTGCGCTGCCCGACACGCTGCTCATCGTCGATGCAATCACCGGCCTGGGTACTACTCGGTTCGACGTGGACGGCTGGGGCATTGACGTCATCATCGGCGGATCCCAAAAAGCTCTGATGGTTCCCCCCGGCCTCGCGTATGGCGCGATCAGCGAGTGCGCGTGGCAGCGCATGGAGACTGCGAAGTCTCCGCGATATTACTTCGATCTGCGCAAGGAACGAAAAGCGGCGGCGAAGGCTGAGACTTCATACACGCCGGCAACGTCGCTCTTTGCGGGGCTGGCGGCCGCGCTCGATTATGTCCGGCAGATGGGAGACGGGAATCTAGCTGCGGGACGCGATGCGCTGATTGCGAACGCGGAGCTTTGCGCGGCTATGACCCGGGCGGGCGTGCAGGCGCTTGGACTGAAATTATTTTCCCCGACCGCACCCGCTGCCGCGCTTACCGCTGTGACTGCGCCGGAGGGCGCTGATTCGAACGCCATCTGCAAGCGCTTCCGCGATCAGTTTGGCGCGGTTGTGGCGAATGGGCAGGCCGAGATGAAAGGGCAGCTATTCCGCATCGCCCACATTGGGTATTACGACTATCTCGACACGGTTGGAGTGCTGGCCGCGCTGGAGCATGTGCTCGGCGAACTCACGGGCAGGAAGGTCGAATACGGTAGCGCAGTCCGAGCGGCGCAGGAGTTATACGCAGACGCTCAGATCATCCCTGAAGCCCGTTGAATTCCGATAAGCTAGAGATCCTTCGACTACGTTCGGCCTACGCCTCACTTTGCTCAGGATGACAATTCGCCTGAGGCGGAGAAGCCGGCTGACGGCGAATTGACGTTCTACGACTCCAACGCTTCGCGGCGCAGTTTGCGGCTTTCGGCGAGCAGGGCCATCGAATGCATCAGGTTTTGCAGGGTCACGATGCCGATCAGGTGCTGCTCATCGACAATCGGAATGATGCTCAGGTTGCGCGCCGAGAGCTTGCGGAAAGCTGAGGCGAGCGACTCGCCTTTTGCTGCTACATCGAAGATCCGGCTCATTACTGCTTGCACATAGCCGTTGCCCTCTGCGCGCAGGGCTTCCAGAATTTTCTGCTTCGAGATCACGCCGACCATGTCGCTGCCGCGGACGACAGGGAAGTCATCCTGCAAGGTGTGGACAGCTTTTTCCAGTGCATCTTCCAGCGTATCGGCGGGTGAGAGCGTGGCGAAGTCGGTCAGCATGACCTCCTCCAGCCTTACACTCTGCAGCACGGATTGAAACACCGCGGAGCGTTCTTCCAGTTGGGCTCCAAAGAACAGGAACAGGCCCATCATCACCAGCCACCAGTTGCCCATCAGGATGCCGACCATCATGAACAGGATGGAAAAAACATTGCCAATGCGAACGGCCCGCTGCGTGGCTTGCACCATGTCAACGCGGCGGGAAAATATGGCTCGTAGCGCGCGGCCGCCATCCATGGGATAAGCGGGCAGCAGGTTGAAGAGGCCAAGGTAGACGTTGGTCCAGACGATGCTGCGCAGCAGTGCGCTCGAATGCATCAACGGCTTGGCAGTCAGCGAGAGGCCGGGCATGGCAGCGCTCAGAAGAAGCGCCGCAACTGCTGCAATGACCAGATTGACGAGCGGCCCGGCGACGGCGATGCGGATATCGCGCTTCCAGGCGTTGAGCGGATCGGGGACGGCGTGCGACTCGTCGAGAATCGTAATGCCGCCGATGGGTAGCAGGATAATGCCCTTGGCTTGCATGCCTGAATTCCGTGCCACAAGCGCGTGACCCAATTCGTGCAGCACGACGCTGCCAAAAATAATGCCGACCAGGCCAAGTCCGCGGATCGCCGCGGTTGCATCCTGCGCAGTGGCTTCGGTGCCCCAAACGAATACCAGCAGAAACAAAAAGGTAAGGTGGATGCGGATTTCGATTCCGAACAGACGACCGACCGGGATGGACCAATTCCGCATAGACACGCCAGCAAGTATTCTATCTGTTAGACACCGCGCGGAGACCGGAGGTTGCTGAAGAAAGTGAATCGAAGGTCACGGAGCGCGCCAGCGAAAATATGCGTGTGATTGCAGGTCAATATCGGAGCCGGCCGCTGCGGTCGTTGCCCGGATTGGACGTGCGCCCTACGGCCGATCGCTTGCGGGAGACGCTGTTTAACGTGCTGTGTGGGGGCAATCCAGATGCCCTGGCAGGCACAACATGGCTAGATCTCTACGCCGGGACTGGGGCAGTTGGCATAGAGGCGCTGAGCCGGGGTGCGGCAAAAGTTTATTTTGCGGAGGCGGCAAAACCAGCCGCCGATTTGATTGCGGCGAACTTGAAATCTTTGGGGATCACGACGGGGATTACGACGGGGATCACGAGCGGCTTTGTGATCGCGAAGGCCGAGACTGCGAAGGCGCTGCGGCAATGGGAGGCCGTCGGCGTGGTTGCGGATTTCGTGTTTCTCGATCCGCCCTACCGCCTGCGCGAGGAGTATGCAAAAACGCTGACGGCCCTGGCGGAGTCGAAGGTGCTCGCGACCGAAGCGTTGGTGATTGCCGAGCACGAGAAACGGTTCGATCCGGGAGCGGAGTTCGGACAACTGCGGCGTTATCGAAAGCTGGAGCAGGGCGATGCGGCGTTGAGCTTCTATTCGAGACGCTAGCTACGAGCCGCTAGATTCGAGCATGCTCCTGCTACTGACTTTGTCGCTCTGGCTGTATGTCCTGCTTGCTCGCAGCTCGTGGCTCGAAGCTGCCTATCGCTATAATCACTACGACATGGCAAACTTCCCACCGGTTGACGAACAACTGGCGTACATC
>JBAVYO010000134.1:0-4748 GCA_049698855.1 Terriglobales bacterium | reverse complement strand
ACAATACAGAGACGGCAAGGAGGTGCACCGTGGCTTCATGGCAAGTTCAAGACGCGAAGGCCCGTTTCAGCGAGTTCCTGGACGCCACCATCAAGAAAGGCCCGCAGATCGTCACGCGCCGCGGCATCAAGACCGCCGTCATGGTCCCAATCGAAGAATGGGAGCGGCTGCAAAAAGCCGCCCGGCCCAGCCTCAAGGAATGGTTGCTCGCACCCGAGCCTCGCTTTGACGACCTCGCTTATGAGAGAGGTAAGATGCGCAGCCGGCCGGTGGTGGAGTTTGAGTGAATCAATACCTGCTCGATACCAACGTAGTCTCTGAGCTTCGAAAAGCGCGCCCTCACGGCGCGGTACTGGCTTGGCTCAACGCCGCCGAAGAGGCGAGTTTATTCGTTTCCGCCGTAACACTGGGAGAGCTCCAGGTCGGGATCGAGCGGACAAGACGGCAAGATCCCTCGAAGGCGAGCGAACTGGAGCGCTGGGTTGATCGTGTGCCGGCAGTCTACCGGGTGCTTCCGATGGATACAGCCTGCTTCCGGGAATGGGGCCGCATTATGGATAAGAAGCCCCCTGAACTTCTGCAAGACGCGATGATCGCCGCAACCGCGCGCGTTCATCGTCTGATCGTCGTGACCAGAAACGAACGAGATTTCAAACAACTTGATGTCCGAACATTCAACCCCTTTAAGAACTAACTCTTCGGCGCTCCAGTCCTTCCTCATTTGAGATGGGTTCACTCCGTGCCCCGTATCCAGTTCTCGTGACCATGGGAAGAGTACCTATCTAATTAAAACGCCATCCGGCAAACCGGATGGCGTTTTCAATTGCAATCAAACAATACCTACTCCGACCCAATCCGCATCCCGTAGAACGACCGGTACACGAAGAAGAACGAAACCGCGAAGAACGCCAGCGCCAGTACCGTCGTCAGTCCGGTCGCATGGCCTTCGGGTTTGAGAGTTTCCGCCAATTCGACGGCCAACAGTCCAAACAGCGTAGTGAACTTGATGACCGGGTTCATGGCGACAGAAGACGTGTCCTTGAAAGGATCGCCCACCGTATCGCCGATCACCGTGGCATCGTGCAGCGGCGTGCCTTTTTGCTTGAGTTTGGTTTCGACAATCTTCTTGGCGTTGTCCCATGCGGCGCCGGCGTTGGCCATGAAGATGGCCTGATACAAACCGGAGATCGCAATCGAGATCAGGTAGCCGATGAAGAAGAACGGCTCGACGAAGGCGAATGTCAGGGTTCCGAAGAACACGGCGAGGAAGATGTTGAACATGCCTTTCTGCGCATACTTGGTGCAGATCTCAACCACTTTCTTGCTGTCGGCAACCGATGCCTTCTCCGATCCTTCAAGGTGGATGTTGGCTTTGATGAACTCAACCGCGCGGTATGCACCCGTGGTCACGGCCTGCGTCGATGCTCCCGTAAACCAGTAGATCATTGCGCCGCCGGTGATCAGGCCCAGGAAGAACGGCGCGTGCAGCAACGAGAGACCTTCCTTATTCACGGTCAGTCCGTGAGTAAGTGCCATGATGATCGAGAAGATCATCGTGGTTGCGCCTACAACGGCGGTTCCGATCAGCACTGGTTTCGCCGTCGCTTTGAAGGTGTTACCGGCGCCGTCGTTCTCTTCGAGCAAATCTTTCGACCGCTCGAAGTTCACGTCCATGCCGAAGTCCTTCTTGATTTCCGCCTTGATGTTAGGGATGGTCTCGATCAGCGACAGTTCATATACCGACTGCGCGTTGTCTGTAACCGGACCATAAGAATCGACGGCGATGGTCACCGGCCCCATGCCGAGGAAGCCGAAAGCCACCAGGCCGAAGGCGAAGACCGCCGGAGCGAGCATTCCCGCCGCCAGCTCCATGCCCATCGTGCTCATATAGTAGGCGACCGCCATCAGGCCCATCATGGACAAGCCCAGGTAGTAGCAGGAAAAGTTGCCCGCGACAAAACCGGAAAGGATGCCAAGCGATGCGCCGCCTTCTTTCGCCGACGTCACCACTTCGTTCACGTGGCGCGAGTTCACCGAAGTGAATACCTTAACGAGTTCAGGAATCAGCGCTCCAGCCAGTGTTCCGCAGGAGATGATCGTGGCCAGCTTCCACCACTGCGTCGTATCTCCGCCCAGGTCGGGAATGATGAGATATGAAATGAAGTAAGTGGCGGCGATCGAAACAATGGACGTGAGCCAGACCAGCGAAGTCAGAGGAACTTCGAAGTCCATGTGCTCCGCATTGCCGTATTTTGCTTTGGCAAAGGCGCTATTGACGAAATATGCCAGCGCGCTGGAGATCAGCATCATGATGCGCATGACGAAAATCCAGACCAGCAGTTGGACCTGGACCGTCGGACTCTTCACGGCCAGCAGGATGAAAGTGATCAGCGCGACGCCAGTTACACCGTAGGTCTCGAATCCATCAGCCGACGGCCCGACCGAATCGCCCGCATTGTCGCCGGTGCAATCGGCGATGACGCCAGGGTTGCGGGCATCGTCCTCTTTTATCTTGAAGACGATCTTCATCAGGTCGCTTCCGATGTCGGCGATCTTGGTGAAGATGCCGCCCGCGATACGCAGCGCGGCCGCGCCCAGCGACTCGCCAATTGCGAATCCAATGAAGCACGGACCGGCATAGTCGGCGGGAATGAACAGCAGAATAAACAACATGATGAGCAGTTCGACCGAAATCAGCATCATGCCAATCGACATGCCCGCTTCGAGCGGAATCCGATACACCGGATACGGCTTGCCCGGAAGAGAGGCAAATGCGGTACGTGAGTTCGCGAACGTGTTCACGCGGATGCCAAACCACGCCACGCCGTAACTGCCCGCGATTCCCACTAGGCTGAAGAGAAGGATGATGGGCAGCGTCAGAGCAACCGACTTGCCGGGTACCGGCTTCAACCAGCCAAAGTAAACAGAGATAATGATTGCGATAAAGACCCAGAGCAGCATCAGGAACCTGCCCTGCGTGATCAGGTAGGTTTTGCAAGTCTCGTAAATCAGCTCGGAAATCTCGCGCATAGCCCGATGCACCGGCAGGTTCTTAAGCCGCATGTAAATCGCCAGACCGAATCCAAGCCCAAAAACGCAGAACACAAGACCAATCAGCAGCAGCTTGTGACCGTCAATGGAGTTGTTCAAAAAACTAACCGACGAAAGGTCGGGCAGCTTGAGAGCGGCCTCGCCGCCCCCGGCCTCTTCGGCGGTCTGGGCAAAGGCGCAGGCAGTGCTGATAAACAGGAAAGTCGCCAGAGCGGCGGATGCTTTCGCAATCCCACGGCTCGCGAACGCAAAATGTGCGGTCAACGTACGTATCATAATTCTCCTCAGAATCTCTATTCAGGGGTCACGGTGTGTTTTTACTCCGGCGTTTGAGGCGCCCGGCGTGTGTCGCAGGGCAAACCACGCTCACCAGAGTTCCGACCACGCTTCCACCGCAAGGCGTTAAAACAAAAAGGAGTGCTGATTTGGCCGCGTCGGAAAATTCTTGTACCTCCGGTGCCAACCCGCAAGAGTTACACCTTCGGCACAAAGCACATGTTTATAGCATCTTGCGGTATCCGGGTCAACGACGGCCGTCACCATGCAATGGGTCGGTTTCAAGAAATTCATCCCATCCCAAAAACCAGCGGGGATACTCAAACGTCCGTTACACTTCACATCTATGCTGTTTATGATCATCGAGCACTTCAAGCAGCTTGATTTGAAGGCAGTCGCCGAGCGCTTCAAAAACCATGGCCGCATGATGCCCAACGACGTCACGTATCACTCCAGTTGGATGGATGAGACCGGCTCCCGCTGCTTCCAGATCATGGAGGCGCCGGATCAGGCCGCCCTCGCCGCCTGGACCCGCAACTGGGACGACCTAGTCGACTTCGAGATTGCACCGATTCTCACATCAGCCGACTTCTGGTCTCGCCGCGGAACCAGCTAGCACAGCGGCGCGAAATCGTCTGCATGCATTGCAGCCTTTAGGACTACACTCGCATTGCGGCCCATTCGCATTTCGTTCCGTATAATTGCTCTTTGAATCATGCCCGCCTCCCTCGACTCCATTCTCGCCGCCACGCGCCAGCGCCTATCCCAAACGCGGGCGAGCGCTGATTTCCGCGCTCTGGAGCGAGCCGCTGAACAGCACTCGCCACGCGGCTTCCGCAAGCATCTCGAGCGCATGTCGCAGGAAGGCATCGCGGTAATCGCCGAACTCAAAAAAGCATCGCCCTCAAAAGGCTTGATCCGCGCAGATTTTCGTCCCGCAGCCTTGGCCCGCGAACTCGCCGAGGCCGGTGCCGCCGCGCTCTCCGTGCTTACCGACGAGGAGTTCTTTCAAGGCTCGCTCGCCAACCTGCGCGAAGCCTCGGCCGCGACGTCTCTTCCCTGCCTGCGTAAGGATTTCATCGTCGATGAATTTCAGATCTTGGAAGCGCGTGCGAATGCCGCCGACGCCATCCTACTAATCGTCGCCGCGCTGAATCAACAGGAACTCGTAGCCTTTTCCGCGAGTGCGCGCGCCCACCAGCTCGACGTGCTCTGCGAAACCCATGACGAAGAGGAACTTGAACGCGCCCTCGACGCGGGCTGCGATCTTATCGGCGTTAACAGCCGCAATCTGCGCACATTCGAAATCAATCTGGAAACAGCTTTCCGGCTGGCCGAAAAAATTTCCAGCCAGTGTCTCGCCGTGGCGGAAAGCGGCATTCATTCCGGCCCGGACGTGGCACAATTGCGCGCCTCCGGAT
>JBAVYO010000133.1:0-18080 GCA_049698855.1 Terriglobales bacterium | reverse complement strand
AACACCAGCGGCCGCATCGTTACGATGAACAGCGGGACAGGAACATGTACCGTGACAGCGAAATGGAAAGCAGACGAATACTATTCGGCTGCTACAGAATCCACTTCTGTATCTGCGGCGAAGCTAGCTAGCACCATTACCTGGACACCGCCAACGTCGATTACCTACGGGACGTTGGGCTCAATCCTGAATGCGACCACGACGGGGAGCGACGGGACGACCTTAACAGTCGGTACGTACGCCTATTCG
Source organism: Terriglobales bacterium (assembly GCA_049698855.1). Classification (GTDB taxonomy): domain Bacteria; phylum Acidobacteriota; class Terriglobia; order Terriglobales; family Acidobacteriaceae; genus Acidiflorens. The sequence goes on along the minus strand of JBAVYO010000133.1, from coordinate 17,831 downwards.
GCAACTCCGAACGGAGGGTCGTCAGAGAAGGTGATGGCAAACACAGTTCTACCCGTCGGCACCTATACCCTGGCGGTTACATTTACTCCAACAGGTACGGAAGGCAAGGACTACGCGGCACCGGCGGAGGCTACCGCGCCTCTGACGGCGACTCAAGGCGCCACCACAACAAGAATTACCAGCGCCACCGCCTCGACGTCGCACCCACTCAATGTGACGGTGGACTTTAGTGTGGCAGGGGTGTCGGGCAGCAAGCAGACGGGCACCGTAGGCGTAAGCGACAGCGCCGGGAATAATACCTGCTCGGGATCGCTGGCGGCGAACGGTACTGGTCATTGCACGATTACGTTTATCGGTGTGTCAGGGGCAAGTGTAACCCTGACCGCCACCTACCAAGGGGATGCCAACAATGCCGGCAGCGTCTCCGCTTCGTATTCGACAACGGATTAGTAACGCTGCACAATTGCAGCCCGGGGGGGCACCCTGGGCTGTAATTTCTTACGTGAAGATCTCTCCGCTGGTATCAGGAAGTTGGATCATGGTTTAGGAGGCTTAGTTACTCTTCCACGGTTAGGCGAAGAAGGAAAAAGCCATGACAAGCAAACACTGGGAAAGAACTCAGGAATTGTTTTTCCCAGCTTTAGAGCGACAAGGCAAGTCGAGAAGTGCATTTCTCGATAAATCGTGTGGAGGGGACGAGGCGCTGCGGCATGAAGTGGAATCCCTACTCGCTTATGCAAACGCCTCCGAGAAGTTTCTGGAAACTCCAGCGTTCGAACTGATGCACGAGCCGCTCGTTGAGATCTGGAAGGACGAAAACCAGCAAACGGATTATCCTCCTGGCGGGAAGATGGCATTTCTGGATGGTTGGCTACGCAGGCAGGGAAGCGTCGTCCGAATCCACGGGGAGTGAAGGGCTTAAGCTTTGCCAAAAGGGATAGGATGGGCCTCCTACCTCTTTGGCAACTGGGAACTGCACTGTGGCCCGATCACAGCCGCAGTGCAGTGTACCGGCCGAAGGGTCGGACTATTCTCAACATCCACGTGCCCCGCTGTAGTTCTCAAAACGCTGAATGCGGACCCGGGCTCGACCCACAACCCAACCCACAAAATGCGACGCCTTGTGCGACTTCCGCGGACTTTGGCAGTCTCCGCAGTCTTTTAAGTCGTTGAAAAGCCTATTACGCTGATATTCACACGGTGGAAGTCATAGGCTCGACCCCCTAGCGCCTACCAGTTGTTTTGTCGGACTTGCAGGGAATCAGCCCTAGAGCGTCGAAAACCTCGCCTGTCCCTTAACTGTCCAATAATTGTTTCCAGACGTTTCTTACAAGGTTCTAGGAAGCCACCCGCGTCTTGTAAGTTGTTGTAACTCCTATCCCCTGTGGGCTCATAACCCAAGGATCGGCTTCATCCGGATCGGTTAATTTGGGTCCGATCTGGGTCCGATAAGCTGGCCAAAGAGTTCCCTTGAGTTCCCTTAGAGGACCAAGAACGGGCTGTCAGTACCGTTAAGTTCCAATAAGTTACAACGGCAAGCGACTCTGTCACGGCAGAGGTCGCGAGTTCGAGTCTCGTCGTCCCCGCCATTTCTTTTCAAAGAGTTACCGGGCGTGACACCGGAAACTCCAACCCACATCTACTGCACTGTTACATTCATCCCCACGGCCGTCAGGAATTCACCATGCGCCGCGCCAGGGGCTCGCCCAGGCGGGATTGCAGTTTCGTCGCGGCGACACTCAGAGCGTGCAGTACCTTTTCGCGCCCCTCCTGACTCCACCAGGGTTTCCGCTCTCACAGAGCAGTGCCGTTGGGACAGTTCGGTTGGCTAGTTCTCTGTGTACAATCACAAACGAATGAACTACGACCGGAATCTCTCAAGATCCGATGCCCAAGCCCCGAAAGGGTCAAACCGCAAAGCGCCCTCCGGTTCGGGAACTTTCCCTGCTGCTGGGAAGAAGCAGACAGTGTTTCTCTGCATTCTGCTGGCAGGGGCGACCATCGCGCTCTACAGCCCGGTGGTGAAGAACTCGTTCGTGGCGTTGGATGACTCGGACTACATAACCGCCAACCCCCACGTTCAGAGCGGCTTGAAGTGGAGCACGGTTAAGTGGGCATTCACCTCGACGCAGTCTGCGAACTGGCATCCTCTAACCTGGCTCTCGCACGCTCTCGATTGCCAATTGTTTGGTGTGAAGCCGGCCGGCCATCATCTGGATAGTGTTTTGCTCCACGCGCTCAATGCGGTGTTGTTGTTCCTGCTGTTGGCTTGGGGTACTAAGCGTGTTTGGCCCAGTTTGCTTGTGGCGGCGTTGTTCGCGGTGCATCCGCTGAACGTCGAGTCGGTGGCATGGGCGGCGGAGCGTAAGACCGTACTGAGCGTCCTGTTTTTCTTCCTGGCCATCGGCGCATACGCATGGTACGTGCGCAAACCGGAATGGCGTCGATATCTGCTGGTGGCAGCGCTATTCGGCATGGGATTGATGGCCAAGCCGATGGTCATCACGCTGCCGTTTGTCCTTCTGCTGCTCGATTATTGGCCGCTCGAGAGAATGTCGCTGGGAGGAGTTCAGGATTCCGCCGAGGATGGCCCGAGCCGGATCGGGTTTTCAAAGCTGGCGATCGAGAAGGTCCCGCTGCTGGCGCTTTCGATTGCAAGCGCATGGATCACGCTCAAGGTGCAGCGATCCGGACAGGGTTTACGCAGCTTGCAACAGTATTCCCTTGGCGTACGAATTGAAAATGCCATCGTCTCCTATGTGCGCTACGTGGAGAAAGCTCTCTGGCCGGCTCGGTTGGCGGTGCTGTATCCACATCCCGGAGCGGGTCTCCCGGCATGGCAGTGGGTTCTGTCCGCGCTAGCGTTAATCGTGGTCACCGTATTTGTTGTTCATTTCCGCAGCCGGCGGTATCTTCCGGTTGGATGGTTTTGGTTTATTGGGACCTTGTTTCCCGTCATTGGCCTGGTGCAGGTGGGCGAAGCCAGCATGGCCGATCGCTACGCTTACATCCCGGTGCTGGGCATTTTCACAATGATTGTCTGGGGTTTTGCCGATTGGGCCGATTCCCGGAGACTGGGGGGAGTTTGGCGGCTCGTTCCCGCGCTCTGCGTCGTAGCCGCGTTGAGCGCAGTCACTATCCGCCAGCTCGGATATTGGAAGAATGAATACACCATGTGGGCGCACACATTGCAGGTGACCGATCACAATCCCATCGCTCAGGATTCGATGGCGGAGGCCATTCTGAACCCCGCGCTAGCCAGTTCGGCCGCCGAGCTGAGCGGTTTGGACACACCCCAGAAGCGAGTGGAAGAAGCGCGCAGCCACTATGAGCAAGCTTTAGGTATTCGCAAGGAACTGGCGCAGAAAAATCCCGACGCAAATTTGCCGCATATGGCCATGTCCCTGAACGACCTGGGTGTCGTTGCTGGAATGGAGAATCGAAAAGATGAAGCGCGCAAGGATTACGAAGAAGCTTTGAAGATTTATCGCCAGCTTGCCCAGCAGGATCCAGCCGCTTACCTCGGGGACATCGCCTCCACAGAGACCAACTTGGGAAATCTGGACTATCAGGAAAACCGGCCGGAAGAAGCGCGGCAACTCTACGAAGATGTCTTGAAGATTTATCGCCAACTGGCGCAGCAAAATCCAGATATCTACCTGCCGAACCTGGCGACCACACTCAACGGCCTCGGGATTCTGAACGCTACGCAGAACCAGCCCAACGAAGCTGGACAGCACTTCGTGGAAGCGTTGGCAATTTACCGTCAGTTGGCGCAAAAGGATCCAGAACGGTATCGACCGTATTTGTTAGGGACGGTAAATTACCTGAGGGTTTTGGAGAGGACTACCGCGGCGGCGAAGAATCCCCCGTCGAGCGTTCCACCTTCCGCGAAAAAGCCGTGAGCTTCTTTTGCGATACCGAAGTATCTTCTGGCGCTGTAGTGACGTAGCCCCTGCCGGCAGAGATGCTTAACCAACTTATGAGGGTTCGCGATGAGCTCAATCGCCGGGCTCAGGCCCTCGCGTTCGTGCCTTAACGAGATGGACCGGTCATCGGCCTTGAAAATCACGGTGGACCTTTTATCGCCCTATGTTGGGATTGAAGACGCGGCGATTTGCAAACCCCTGTTTCGGCAGCTCGCTTTAACACGGCGTTTAACTCTAATGACCCGATTGTAAAGGCGAGATTGCAAGAGTTAAACGCTACGTTCAGTTAGCACACCCCGCAGATTGCACGGTGAGGAATTCTTGCTCGTCTTAACTCTGCAATTTCACAATCAATTCATATTTGGACATTGGAACGTGGGGGATAATTTCTAACGATTCCTGCTTCGGGCTTTCAATTCCAACTTAAGGGAAACACCATATGTCCAACGCAATCGCGAGGATATGCTCCTCGTTTGTGCTTGTAGTTTGTTTCGGTGTTCTTGTAACGGGCGCATACGCACAAACCCCATTGTTTACTCCCGGCAATCTGGTTGTCTCCATTGAAGGCAATGGAGTCGTGGGGCAATCCGGATCTTACGGCGATAATCAAGCGGCCCCCCTCACGCTCTTTCAGTACCAGCCAAATGGCACGTCGAGCGCCTCGTTTGTGAATTCGCTGGTGCTGCCGCAGAGCGCGTCCGGCGCCAATGCCCCCGTCTCCGGCGAATATGGATCTTCATCCGAGGGCACCATACAGCTGGCCGGCACAGGCCAATACTTCGCAATCATGGGCTACGGTGTGAATGCGTCCGCCTTCAACGCCAATCCGGCAACATATGGCAGTCCCGGAGGCGAACTGGGCCAGTCGGGTAGTCTGACAGGTCAAACCTATACCCCCGTCCCCCGCGTTACGGCATTGATCGATGCTTACGGCAACGTAAATTCGTCGACCGCAATCTTCAACATCTTTAACGGCAACAATCCCCGCAGCACCTTCACGGCCGATGGAACCCACATTTACGTTTCCGGCCAAGGCACCAGCGGCGATGCGACCGGCGGAACGTTCTACACGACGCTTGGCAGCAGTTCCGCCACGTCGATTACCGGTACTGACGCTGGCAGCGGCGCCTCCCAGGACACGCGCGTCGTGCAGATCTATAACAACACCTTATACGTTTCAATGGACAGCAAGTCGGGTGCATATAACCGCAGCTACATCGGCACGCTAGGTACACCTCCGGCGACTTCGGTGTACTCTTGCGGATCCAGTTGCCCCACTGGTGACGGCACAATAGGTCCGGCTTTAATGAAGGGCTTCGGCAATACCGGCGGAACGGGCAGGGAACAATTGACCGTGGCGCAAACCAACGGTATCAACGTCTCAGGCGACTACATCAACCTGAGCCCGGAGAATTACTTCTTCGCCAGCCCAACGGTGTTGTATGTGGCGGACAGCGGCAGTCCGAAAAATACTTCGGCGCAGAATCAAACTCCTTACACGCTCTGCGGCGCCGGTGGACTGCAGAAATGGGTGAACGTAAGCGGAACCTGGACCTGGGAATATACGCTTTATCAGGGATTGAATCTGGTGCAAAATGCCTCCTGCTCGAGCAATACTTCTGGCACTACCGGCTTAATCGGTCTGACGGGCGTTGTATCGGGCGGGAACGTCTACCTGTACGCGACCAATTACACAATTGCCGATCTCGATCCGACTTATCTCTATGGAATCACCGATGTGTTGTCGGCAACCACGAATCCAGGCGGCGAGTCGTTTACACAGCTTGCTGTCGCGCCTCCCGATTCCAACTTCAAAGGTGTTTCGTTTGTCCCGACACTGCCCGCTGGGAGTGCCACCATCACCAGTTCGCCCTCTGGACTTGCCTTCACCTCTGCGGGTACGGGTTGCGCAGCCGGCACCTATACAACGCCGGTAACGCTGATTTGGACGCCGGGAAGTTCGTGCGCATTGAGCGTGGTCTCGCCACAAACCGCGTCAGGCGCTCAATACAGCTTTGCTCAATGGCAAGACGGAACGACCTCCACGACCGATAGGGTGACGGCTTCCTCGAGTCCCACCGTTTATACCGCCAGCTTCACCACCACGACGTCGATCGCCGTAACCAGCGTCAGCCCGGCGTCGGAGGATTACGGTTCGACCGCGCCGGTTACGATCACGGCGGTGCTCTCATGGGCGGGGAACGGTCCCGCGCCGACGGCCAGCTCAGTGAACATTGGAGGCAACGGGCCCAGCAGCTACGGCGCGACAACGTGTGGCGCGCCCAGCGGAACAACGATAACCTGCACAGCCACCTATACGCCGACCGCCGCGGATACGCCTGGCTCCTACACGGAGACAGCGACGTTCGCGGGCGACAGTAACTACACCGGAGCGAGCAGCACGCAGACCAATAACTTCACTGTCAATCAGGCGAGCGCGGGAGTGAGCGTTGCATCAAGCGCCAATCCGGCGACGTATGGCCAGGCCGTGACGTTTACGGCGACGATCAGTGGCGAGAACGGGCAGGTCAAAGGACACAAGGGATCTGCGGGCATGAAGCCGCAGACCGTCACCGGATCCGTGACTTGGAGCGATAACACAGGCTGTGGCGCAACCACCGTGAGCGCGGGCAATCCAGGAATCGCGTCCTGTACGACCTCCAGCTTGTCGGCGGGAACCGATGTGATAACGGCGACGTACTCCGGCGACAGCAATCACAGCGGAAGCACTGGCACGCTGGCTGGTGGTGAGTCAATCAGTCAGGCGGCAACGTCGATCAGCGTAAACAGCGTGAGTCCGGCGTCGGAGGACTTCGGCTCGACTGCTCCAGTCACCATTACAGCAGTCGTTACGTGGGCGGGCAGCGGCGCCGCGCCTACGGCGACCGATGTGACTTTCGGCGGTAACGGCCTGAGCGGCAGCTTTGGAACGACGAGCTGTGGCGCGGCCAGTGGCGATACGATAACCTGCACGAACACCTACACTCCGAGTGGCGCGGATTCGCCGAGCTCCTATACCATAACGGCGACCTTCTTGGGAGACAGCAACTACAGCGGTTCGAGCAGTTCGCAGACTAATAACTTCACCATCAATCAGGCGTCAGCAACCACGACCGTAACCTCCGGCAACAATCCGTCAACTTACGGCCAGTCTGTGACGTTTACGGCAACCATTACCGGCGAAAACAATGAAGTCAAGGGGCGGAAACCCGCTCGCAAGAGAGGCGCGAAGCCGCTTGATGTAACCGGGACCGTGACCTGGAGTAGTAACACTGGTTGCGGCACAACCAATGTAACCTCTGGCAATCCGGGATCGGCGTCGTGTACGACCTCCAGTCTGGCCGGCGGGTCTGACACGGTGACGGCGACCTACGGCGGTGACGGAAACCATAGTGGAGGCTCGGGATCGGTGAGCCAGCAAGTTAATCCGGCGAGCCAGACGATTGCGTTCACAACGGCGGCTCCATCGAGCGCGGTCTACAACACCACGTTCCCCGTGGCAGCTTCGGCGAGCTCGAGCTTGACGGCGGCGTTCACGGCGGCGGGAAGCTGTAGCGTTGTCGACAACGGCAACGGGACGGCGACCTACACTGTAACCAGCGGCGCGGGGACTTGTAAGGTGATCGCCAACCAAGCGGGCAATAGCAATTACTCGGTTGCGGCTCAGGTCACCGAAACGGTGAGCGTGACGCCGGCGAGCCAGACCATCGACGTCACGGTGCCTGCTCCAGCTAGTGCGGTTAACAAGAGCAGCTTCACCATCGTGGCCAACGCCAGCTCGGGGCTGCCAATCACCTACACCAGTTCCGGTGCGTGCACCAATGTTCACGGTACCTACACAATGGACTCCAGCAGAATTGGGGCAGTTTGCACGGTTAGCTTGTATGCGCCAACCAGCGCGAACTATCTCTCCGCGACGCTCAACGAAGCCACCAGCGTAGCGGCTCCGATCGCGCCGACGGTGAGCCTGACCGCTCCCGCCGACGCTCAGTACGGATCTACCTTCTCGGTAACGGCAACGACCAATGCCAGCACTACGGCGGTTATCACGGCGACCGGTTCCTGCACAGTTAGCGGGACGACGGTCACCATGACGAGCGGTACCGGGATGTGCTCGCTGAAGGCATCTTGGGCAGCCGATGATGTCTACAAGGCCGCAACCGCGACCGCTAAAACAACTGCGGAGAAGGTTGTTAGCGTGATCACTTGGGCGACGCCCGTCCCAATTACTTATGGAACGGCGCTGAGCTCCACTCAACTGGACGCGACGGCAAGCGTGCCGGGCGCGTTTGTTTATTCACCGGCGGCAGGAGCGGTGCCGCGAGTGCCGAGGTCTCCAGCAACTTGTGACACGCTGAAGGTGACGTTTACTCCCACGCAAACCACCGACTACACGAAGGAGACTGCAACGGTGTGTATCGTGGTGAATCCAGCAACAGCCAACTAACAGTGACCGCCAGCGGAGTCCACGACTCCGCAATGGCGGGCACAAAACAGGCGGCTCAGGGTAATCTGGGCCGCTGTTTTTTGTGCGGAAACCGCATCTGTTAGGAACTCCGAGAGCACTGCGCCATGCGAGGCAGAGTGCGGAGTGTGAAGGAACTCCCCACGACGAAAAGCAGTTGTGCGGGCCCCGAATGCTGCCGGTCTACTTTGTAAAGACGTTGCTCTCGCTCGCTCCTGTACGAATGTGTGGGGGGCCCCCCCTACCCCAAAATGAGTTAAGTTGATGATAGGAAGATAGTTAGAGGCAAAGTATTCAAAGAATTGGACTTAGCGTTTAATTCTTCTGTTTGGCGTGCACTTGGGAGGGTGCCTACCGGGCCATATGTTGTCAAAGAGCGGTGAAAAGTTTGCGGCCAAAAGTGCGTTCGTCTCTGGAGACTGGTGCGGTTCTGGATGGTGCACTGTCGAGATATCTTCGCAGCGATTGTGGTGCAAGTCAGTGATGAGCGTACGAGAAAAATGTGATGAAAAAAGTTAGGAGGAAGGCATTCGGGGAATGCAGTGGTTGGGACGTCGGAGCGGTGACGCGGCGCACTGCCTGATGCTTACGAAAAGAGGAAAGCCCGACGGTGGGCGTCTGCGATGTGCGAGGCCCACTTCTCGAAAAGCGCGAGAAGCGGGGCACCCAGCATGAACAACAGCGCCACCACCATCCTCTACGACCAGGAAAATCGCATCCTCACCGACGCGGGCATCACCTACACCTACAACGGAGATGGCGAGCGCGTGGCCAAGTCCTCCGGCAAGCTCTACTGGGGCAAGGGGCCGCTGGCGGAAACCGACGCTTCCGGCAACATCACCGCCGAGTACATTTTTCTGAACGGCCAGCGCATCGCCCGCCGCGACGCCGACGGCAGTGTTCATTATTATTTCTCCGATCATTTGGGCTCGCACAGCGTGATCGAGAATGCGACGGGAACGAACTGCGAGCAGGATATGGATTATTATCCTTACGGCGGAGTGGCGAACGACTACTGCTCGTCGACGTCGGTGCCGCAGAATTACAAGTTTACCGGCAAAGAACGGGATAGCGAGTCAGGCAACGACTACTTCGGGGCTAGGTACTATGCAAGTTCAATGGGCCGGTGTTTGTCGCCTGATTGGGCGGCGAAGGCAACACCCGTACCGTATGCCAAACTGAGCGATCCGCAGACACTCAACTTGTACGCATACGTCGGGAACAACCCTCTCACACGCTTCGATGCTGATGGACACACAATCACTTGCACCGGCGATCAGTGCAAACAGTACATTGCTGCTCTACAAAAGGCGACAGGCATGACTTTTGCTGCCGACAAAAACGGGCTACTTTCGATCACGTCAAGACCTGACAAAATGGGCTATGTAGGAAGCGCTGTTGCAGGCGTAATTGGAGACAAGAAGAATGCGGTGAATATCTCTGCCGACTCGCATAACGATGTGCTCGGCGGGCATTATGCAGGACATGGCAATCAGATTCTAAATTTCAACAGTATCAATGCTCTGAGCAGTGCAAAGGGAGGCTTCACGCCCCAGTCGATTGTGACCCATGAAACCATGGAGGCCTATGTCGGCTTGAAGCTTGGCGGAGCTTACGACATGGCGACCTACTCGAAAGCACATGCGGCGGCGATTGGGTATGAGAATGCCGAACGCCTCAGTGAGGGGCTACCTGCTCGAATTGATGAATATGGGAGCGGCAGCAATGGAACCTTTCATGGAACAGTCAATTTCTCTTTTTGGAAAGAGCACTTTGACGTGACGAATGGCACGTCAGTGTCGAACGTGACCTCAGAAAGAACAAATCAGCCTGGTCAGACAATTCAATGAGGAGAGATCAAAATGGGGACTGAACGGAAGATGCCATCGTTGAATCTGTTCTCTGGCAGTTGGAGGGAGGCGCTGATGAGGGCGCGTTACGGCTTGGCCGTGATGCTGCTGTTGACGATGCCAGTTCTTGCTCAAGTCAAGAACAAGGAAGAAATCTGCGTAAAAATCGATAAGGTTGGAGAAGCGCCGGGCGTGTGGAGTGGCCTTATTGCCTCCACACAATGGCTGGATGCAACAGTAATCGCATCGTCGAGCAAGGATTACAAAGTCGGGGATAAAATCTCCTTCGGCCTTTACGTCGTGCAAGGCGACAAGTTCGCGGATAGCCAAACGCCTCGGTTAAATCCAAAGGTCATTTTTGCAGGCGCGATCTTGACCCTAGGAACACAGGAAAGCTGCCGCGCTGATGGAAGCAAGGGATGGATATTTACCTGCGTTAAGAAAGGCAGTAGCAAGCAAGCGTCAGGTGCTCATGTGGCAACAGGCCATGTTGACCCGTCGAAGCAGCCCTGAGCCGTCGTTGTAGCCGGGTGCCCCATCCTTCGCGGCTTTTTGCGAAGGGTGGGCGGCGGACTGATCGCGCACCATGGGATTTTCCTTTCACGCCGTCCGTGCCGTGAACGAAATCTTCGCCCAACCTTCATTCACGCGCACAGGCCCAGGCTCGCCGAGAAGATAGAAGCGGTAACTGCTCCAGCGCCAATCTTCAGGCTCCGCCACCAGTCCTCGTGTCACCGGATTTTGGTGCATGTAACGAAGTTTCTCCACTCGCTTCTTCTGTGTCCAAACGTTGAAGTCGTAGAAGCGGCTCTGCCAGAACGGCGCACGTTCCGGAGCCTCCTTAAACAGTTCGATCTGGCGCGGTTCGCGGGGCTTCGGTTTTGGCAACAAAGCCCGAGCCGTACGCTGCTTCAACACTTGCATCACTGTTGAAGGAGTTCCGACCTCTGGTTCACTAATCAGTAAGTGAATATGTTCCGGCATAACGACATATCCCACGACCACGAAACGGTAGCGCTGGCGAGTCTGTTCCAGCAAGGAGAGGAAGCGATCGCGGCTCCGCGCTGTGCGAAGAAGGGGGAGCCGCCGATAGCATGAACAGGTGATAAAGTGCAAATGATGCGCGCCATAGTAACGATGCAGGCCGCGAGGCATGACAAGCTCAGCGTATCAGCAGCATCGCCGCCCACCCCTTCGACTCCGCTCAGGGCAGGCTCTTGCAAAAAACGCAAGGATGGGGCACCCACGGTTCGTTATGGGAAAAGAAAAAAGCGGTGAAGGGCGGGCCACCCGCCCCCACTATTTTTCGGAGCCTGTTCGAGATGTACACTGTGCGTACTTATGCCAATGTTAGCGGACGTACTCCGAAACCACCTGAATTACACCGCCTGGGCCAGCGGCAGATTGGTTGAGGCTGCAAGCGCGTTGAATCCTGAGGAACTAACGAGAGACTTTGCCACCGCCGACCACAATGTCCTCGGGACGTTAGTGCATGTCTACGTTGCCGATCGACTCTGGCTTGGCCGAGTCGAGGGAACTCCTCCGTTACCTTTCGTTCCGGAGAAGGATATGCACTTGGCGGTGCTTCAGAGCGACTGGCCTGCGTTGCTTGAACGGTGGAAGCAATGGGGTTCCCTGCTGACCGAGGAATCCATTCACAGAGAAGTTTCCTACAAAAGTATGAAGGGCGACGCGTTTGTGACCCCGACATGGCAAATTGTGCTGCATGTGGTTAATCACGGCACGCATCACCGGGGACAGGTTTCCGGCTTTCTGCGGGCCATGGGGCACACACCACCAGTTCTGGACTTGACTGTGTTTTACAGGGAAGCGCTCCGCTGAGTTTGGGTCGCCCTTGCGCGAGAAGTCCGCGCGGTTTTTCGCGCTCGCCGCAAATGCAGATTCCTCCCTTCGGTCGGAATGACAAGTTCTCCTACGGCCAAAATCTGAGAACTGGGAACCGAGAACTGAGACCCAAAAACTGAGACAAAAAACAAACGCTGCGCTGGCTTAAACTACCGAGCCATGCGCAGCGTTTAACTCACTAACTACTACCACTGAAACAACTCTACTGCTCTGGACAAATACGGGGACAGACGGGACGTACCCCGGTTTCCTAGCTAGGCTAGGGTAGTTCCACCGGGCTGATTAGATAACCGTGTCGGCTCCGAGGCCGCCGAGTAAACTTGGTGCGCTCAAAGCAACCAGGGCTCGGAGGAAAGGAGCCGAACCCATCAAGATTGTAGGTTGTGATTTACACACGCGCTACCGGCAGATCGCGATGCTGGACAAGGAGACCGGCGAACTGATCGAGTGCCGCGCGGGTGCTCCATGTCTCGCGGTTTTCTAGACATGGGGAAGTCGCCAGTCAGCATCGACAAAATGACCCCACTACGTCGCTGGGTGTCTTCCTGAGCGAGTGAGGCGAAGGCCGAACGCAGTCGAAGGACCCCTACCTTGCCCGACTCCCGTGCGCGCGACGAAAATGCGAGTTTCCTGAGAGGTAGGGATGGTTCGACTGCGCGGGACGCGCGCTTCGCGCTTATCCCGCTCCGCTCACCATGACTGAGAAAGAATGGGCCGGGTGGCGGGTAGCCCAGCCTTCCGCTGGCCGAATCATAAAAGTGGGCTGGCGGATTCAAGGTGTAAGTGCAACATGTGTGATTTTATCTGACCAGTGTTGAACGAAGTTGAAAGCACCGGGTGGGAGGCAGACTGATCGCACCATGGGATTTTCCTTTCACGCCGTCCGCGCCTCAAACGAAATCTTTCTCCATCCTTCATTCACGCGTACCAACCCAGGTTCGTCGAGAAGATAGAAGCGATAACTGCTCCAGCGCCAATCCTCAGGCTCTGCCACCAAGCCTCGTTTAACCGGGTCACGATGCATGTAAAAAAGTTACTCCATCCGCTTCTTCTGTGTCCAACGTTATGGGAAACGAAGAAAGAGACGTCGTGAAGGGCGGGCCACCCGCCTGTTCGCGGCGTCGCTCATTACGTTCCCGGCGGTATCGTAGGTCACGGGACTCAGAATCCGATTATTCGAGTCCACAGAGACGTTAAGAGAGTTTTGCCTACAGCCATTATAAGGCGACGATGCCCCACTCGACAGCCCTTCAATCTTGAGCAGGTTCCCCCAGGTGTCGTAGGTGAAATTCTGATCCCAGCCGGATGCCCGAGACAATGCAGGTGCCTCAGTCATTCGCGCACTTTGCGAATACTGGGCTCTCGACTCCGGCAAAACTCTCGACCGGAACCGCGCCTGATTTTCCCTCGATCAAAGATCACCGAGCGGGACAATGAGGACAAAGAAAATCAAAGGCGAACATCCGGAGAAAAACGCGAAGAGGAAAAGAAAACGAGAGGGTAGCTCATTCAAACGTTCTTTTGGCCTGAGTGGGGACATTACTGGAGAGTCCAATGGGAAACGACTCGCTCTCCCATCTGTCATAGAACAGAATCTCATGAAACTGTCCAAACACCTAGACAATTCCTTGGCCTTTTTGTCTACTTTAGTAGACATACAAATGTCCACTTTAGTAGACATGTAAATGTCTACTTTAGTACCCCCTACTAAAGTGGACATTTGAAGGGCAAGATATCCCGGATTTGTCCCCTCGCCCTCGCCTGAACCGCTGGAGGCGCCTGTGATCTTTCAAGTGCTGGCAGAGCGGCTCCTACCCCTTTGTGTTCGACCGCCGCAGTTTACGCCGATGTGCTCTCTTCTTCCTCTGCTTGTTGGCCATTCTGTTTGCCGCAAACTTATTGACCGGGATCTCCGGAGAAACTGAAACTGCCGATTCCGCCGGCTTGGTTTCCGTTGTAAGTCTTTCTTCAGCTGTGTTATCCATTAGTGATCATCCTTTGACTGCTCATGCTCCGCATCGGCCAGACGCGAATCAAGAGCCCACTCATATGTTATGCTGACTCGACTATTTTTGAGCTTGCCCGTCTGCCTGCCCGAAGCTGTTCGGCCGTATAGGCATGTCCGCAGGTACTGCATCTCCACGTTGAGCTTGGTCTGTGGTTCTCCGCGCCGTGCGTGAGGCGCGCCCCGTCGCCGGCGCAGAACGCCATGACCAACTCGCCCCCGCATTCCAAGCATTGCCGTCTGCTTATTGTCATAATTATTACTGTTTCATTTTCCCAGTTACGCCAACTCTTACCGCCTCTGAAAGTGTTGTCTTGATAAGACGCACGCCAACCCCACGGTTGTTGTCGCACTAAGGTGAGAAATACATCAGATGCGCCGACTTAGCTCAGGAGATCTGACAGCGCACAGGCAAGGATCACTCAACTTCGACGATAACCCTATTCAGCAGCATTGTCAAACCTCACAAACAGAGGGTAGTGTCCCGCTGCTGCGAGGGAACTTCACTCGGTAACAATACGCAACGGGCCGACAAATACGCAAGGAACTGTACTCAAACAGCCGGGAAGTCGCGCGCTTGGCCTATCCCGCCGCGCGATTGCCAAGGTCGCGCAGCCGGACGCCGTTCTTTAGATTGAACTCCATCTCTTCGAGCGTGATCCCCTTCGTCTCGGGCACGAACAGGCCTACGAACACGACCGCGAGCACGCAGAAGCCTGCGAACACATAGAAAATCGACGCGTTGCCGTGCGCTTGCATGAAGGAGAGAGCGTTCGCCATGACCAAACCCGCAAAGGTCCAGTTGACCATGGTCGTGATCGTCATGCCGATTTCGCGGCCCTCGAGCGGGAAGATTTCAGAACACACAAGCCAGACGACCGGACCCCACGAAACCGCAAAGCCAAAAATGTAGAGGATCGCGGAGGCGAGCAGCACTGCCTTTGGCATGCCACTGACCATGGAGGGGTCGGAGACCGAACCGATCGCCTGGAAAGCTGCGCCAGCGGCGATCATGGTGACGAACATCGTTATCGCGCCCACGTAGAGCAGCTTCTTGCGCCCCCACTTCTCCACCAAGCGGATCGCCGGGAAAGTGAAGATCATGTTTACGGTCGGGACAGTCATCGCCGCCAGCAGTCCCTTGATACCCGCGTAACCGAAAATCGTGGGCGAGTAATAGATCATCATGTTGATGCCGACGAGCTGCTGAAAAACCTGCAGTAGCACGCCCACCAGCAGCACCTTGATGAAGTAGCCGCGCATGACGATGCCCGCGCCCTGGCCCTGCGGGCCGTGGAGCGCCTGCTCAATCTCCGCGATCTCGCTGTCGATCTCGTGTTGTGTATTCATCGTCCGGCGCAAGACGGTTATCGCGTCGTCTCTGCGCCCCTTAAGCATCAGCCAACGCGGACTCTCGGGCAGCATGAAGCCGCCAAAAAACATAAGAGCGGCAAACGCAGTGATCGTCAGGAACATAAGTGGCAGAGAAGTGGCGGGCTTCACGAAGGCTCGGGCGATAAAGACGTTGGTCAGCGAGATCAGGAATATGCCGATCGTGATCATTAACTGGAAGAGGGTACCCATCGAGCCACGGATGGATGCTGGGGCGGTTTCGGACAAGAACAGAGGAACGACGAAGGATGCCACCCCTACGGCGAAGCCGAGCGCGAAGCGGCAGGCGGACAGCACCGGCAGCGGCGGCAGCAGAGCCGAGAGCGCCGATGCCGCAGTGAAGATGAATCCGGCGAAGAGCAGACTCTTCTTGCGCCCGAGGAATCGCGCGAACAGGCCTGAAAGCAGCGCGCCCACGATGCCGCCGGTCGCCAGGATAGACGAGTAGCGCTCTCCGCCCTGCACTCCGAAGTGATAATGCTGCTGGATCGTTTCGAGTGAGTTGGCGATGAATCCCTGGTCCAGGCCGAATAGCAGCCCACCCAGTGCGGCCACCGAGCAGATGACGTAAACGATTGTCTTGTAGCCGCCGGAGTTCTCTCTGGCTGGTCCCCCTTGAGCCATCTCCACCTCCACCTGTATTTTTCAACTCAGATCGTCAAAAGGTGCCACTTTCTGTATCGACCGAGAATATCATCCTAATGATCTGTCCAAGAGTCTCTCTAAGCCTCTGCCTGAGCGTAGCATGATCATCGCCAAGCGAGGATCATGCGCAGTCGAAGGATCTCCACATGCTCCCGTTCTCTCGCACTCAAGTACTCTCACAGGACCATCTGCTACGGCCTCACTTCCGCGATCACCGCGCTGGCAAGTCTGGATCGCTGGTTACGTCCGTACCCTTTTCGATGTAACTCCCTCGTATCACAATGAAACCAAATGGTTACGAAATGCTCTAATCCATCGTGCTCAGCGACCTTCCGGTTTCTGCATTCCGGTAAACTCTTTCACTTCGCAAAATTGCCCTACCCGCCCGGCGACAGCCTGGCCAGACACAAACCCGCGAGCGGAGTAGAAATGTACTGGCTCTGTGAAAAATGTGCAGCGGATCTTACGCTGGTGGCAAATGCGGAGAGCGGAGTTCACGTCGCTCCGTTGCAGCAGCCCGTTCAAGCTGCCTCATAGAAATTCCGACTGAGAGGGGCCCGCGCGTTACGGAGCGTTGCCGAGAATACGGTTCCAGACGTCATTGTCGCTATCAAGGGAAGAGGAAGGAGGCGATGATCCCTTCCGCAAGGCTTGCAACTTCTCCGCGGCGTTGGAATTTGGATCCACCTGAAGTTCGGCTAGAAATTCCAGCTCTGCTTCTTCGTCGCGTCCTTCGTCTTCCAAGACAACCGCGAGGGCATAATGCATGCGCGGAGTGCGCGGCAACAGCTTAATTGCTCGACGAAATGATTCCTCAGCTTGCGTCGGTTGCCCAGCGCCCATCTGTGCCATTCCCAGATAGAAATATGCGGTCCCCTGAGAAGTGCCCTGAGAACGGTTGTCCAGTGTATTGGTCTTGACGTCGGTGGCGTGCAGCAAGAGTGGAAGCGCGCGATTGTAGTCGTGCTGGTAAATATCGAGCACTCCGACGGAGATGAGAGTCTGATAGTCGTCCGGATAGGCCTCGAGTGCCTGCTCAAGATACTTGCGCGAAGCCGGATAGTCTTTTTGTTGGGACATCAGAGCGGCCATCTGATGGAGCGCAACCAAGCTGTGCGGCGCAATCTCAATTCCCCTCGCGTATAGAAGCTTGCCGTTGCTCCAGTAACGCGACTGCGCAATCGTGCATGCGCTCAGCCCAACCACCAACCCAGCCAAAACTGCCGTCTGCGCTACCGGTATGCCAGCCACGGTATGGCTCCCGAAGCGGATGCGCCGCAGCGCCATCGCCACCAGCATGGCAAAACCGATCGATGGCAGATAGAGGTAGCGGTCATGGACCAGATCGCTGGGTACAAAACGGCCGAGCGCAATCAGCGGAGGCAGCAGCGGCAGGAACAGCCAGACGCAAGCTGGCAAAACTTCCAGTTGTCGCCGCGACCACATCCACAGGCCGGCGCAGACACCGACTACAGCCAGTCCGGGCAGGACACAGTTGGCGAGACCAGGTTTATCCACAAATGCAAATGGATAAAAAACGCTCAGCGAAGAAGGCCACACTAATTTGTGGAGATAAAACCATAGAGCGTCGGGCAAGGTAAATAAGACCGTAGTTTTCGTAACATGACTGCCGATGTCGGGAGCAAACCCTTTGAGCACTATCGAGCGCACCACCAGAT
>JBAVYO010000132.1:0-8166 GCA_049698855.1 Terriglobales bacterium | reverse complement strand
GGACACTCCTGTCCGCGTGCCTACAGCAAACGGGTTGTCGGCGCGGACAGGAGTGTCCGCGCCACACGAACCAATCCCCCACTATTTCTTGGGACTGCCGGGGAATCCGGTTTCTACCATGGTGACGTTCCGTCTTTTTGCGCAGCCGATGATTGCGGCGCTCGCGGGCGCTCGTCCTGATCCGCTAATCTTTTTGAAAGCGCGATTAAAGGCTGCCGTGCAGACCAAGACAGGGCTGACGCGTTTTCTCCCAGCGGTGTTTTCGGGCGAGTTTGAAAGTACTGAAGTTGAGCTAGCCGCCTGGCAAGGGTCGGGCGACATTGCGGCTCTGGCGCGGGCGAATTGTTATCTGGTGATTCCTCCGGATCGGGAGCGGATTGACGCGGGGGAATGGGTTTCAGTGCTGATGCCTTGACGGTGGCAACATTTTCGGGCGAGCAAATGCAGATTCCTCGCTGCGCCCGGAATGACAAAGACATTTGCCAGGCGTGCGGGCTCCCCATCTGATGCGATACCCTGAATTCGACGGCAAATTTAATGGCAAAGAAGCTCTCGCATTACGATGCACGCGGGCGGGCTCGGATGGTGGATGTTTCCGAGAAGGCGAAAACCGCGCGGGAGGCGGAAGCCAGCGCGTTTGTGCGAATGAAGAAGAACGTGTTGCAGGCGCTACCGTCGAACCCTAAAGGAGACCCGCTGGAAGTGGCTCGCACGGCGGGCATCATGGCCGCAAAACGCACAGCGGAGCTGATTCCGATGTGCCATCCCCTGCCGCTTAGTCACATTGCTGTGACTTTACGCGTATGCGAGAATGGCGTGGCTATTGCATCAAAAGTAAAGACCACGGCGGAAACGGGCGTGGAGATGGAAGCGCTGGTCGCGGCCAGCGTGGCGGCTTTGACCGTGTACGACATGTGCAAGGCGCTCGACAAAGGAATTGAAATTCGCGAAATTGTGCTGGAGAAAAAGTCGGGCGGCAAGAGCGGGGAGTATCGAAGAGTCAAGAAAGGCAAGTAGACCTCTGAGCCGGTCAGAATGAGCAGCAACGTCAAAATCCTGCTGGTGGATGACAACCCAATGGTTTTGGGGATGCTGCGGGAGGCGCTCGCCACTCTCGGCATAGTGACGACGGCTGGCGACTCGGCTGATGCGCTGCTAAAGGCGGTGGACGATCCCCCCGATCTGCTGATCAGCGACTATCGCATGCCCGGAATGGACGGACGGCAACTGCTGGAAAAATTGAAGAGCCGGACGGCGACCGCGGGCGTGAGTGTGATCCTGATGGCGAGCAAGACCGACATCAGCGAGCGGCTGGCGAAGGATGCCGTCGAAGATTGTCTGGAAAAACCATTCTTCCTGAAAGATGCGGTACGGAAAATCAAGCGTGTGGTCGATCGGATTGCGCTTGAAAAGCTGGCCAAAGCGGGATCGACCGACGGTGTGGTGCGCGGCAGCCTGGCGCAGATGAATGTGATCGACCTGGTGCAATCGCTCGAAATGGGGCGCAAGAATTGCCTGCTCACGATGACAAACGGCACCGACAAATGCGAAATCTATTTCAATCAGGGACAGGCCAAGCACGCAGTCTACGGATCGATTACCGGAGACGATGCGGTTTTTCGCGTGCTGCGCTGGACGGACGGAAATTTCCAGATTGATTTTGAGCGCACCACTTCGCAGGAAACAACCACGCTGAATACGCAGGGGCTGTTGATGGAAGGATTGCGCCTGCTTGATGAGGCGCAGCGCGACGCGGCGGCTGAGGGAGAAGATGTCCTGCTCGATACCTGAGGGCACGCCGGCTGCCATGCTAGCCGCCGTGCTCACCGTCAGCGATTCGTGCGCGCGCGGCGAGAAGAAAGATTCGTCGGGACCGGCGGTTGCAGAAGCGCTGGAGCGAACCGGGTTTCAGATCATAGCGCGCGCGCTGGTGGCGGACGAGCGCAGCGCGATCCAGGAAAAACTGATTGAGGTGTGCCAGTCGGCACGGCTAGTGGTGACGACGGGCGGGACGGGGATTGCTCCGCGGGACGTTACGCCGGAGGCAACGCGCGCGGTCTGCGAGCGGCTGGTGGAAGGGATCGCCGAAACGATTCGCGCCGAGGGCATGCGGAAGACGCGGTTTGCAGCGCTCGGGCGCGGCGTTTGCGGCGTGCGCGGAACGAGCCTGATCTTGAATCTGCCGGGCAGCCCGGCGGGCGCGGTGGAATCGCTGGAGTCCGTGATCGATTTGCTGCCGCACGCGCTGGAGTTGATCGCGGGGAAGACCGAGCATGGGCCGGCCGGCGGTCGTTAGTCGACGGTCATCAGTCGTCCGGGAATTGGTCGGCTTTGAACGACCAACGACGAGCGACCAATGACTGCTCGCCATCGCGTAAACTGGTTGAGTCCTACTGGATTACGTTCCGTTGAACAAGATCAAACACTTTATTCATGCGTATGGGGAGTGGATCAAGCGCTTGCTGATCCCACTCGGCCCCTGGGGAATGCTGGCGCTTGCGGCCGTGGACGGATCATTTCTGGGAATGCCGCTGGACCCGGTTTTTGTTGCTTATGTGTACAACGATCGCTCGCGGTTTCTTTTGTATGTACTGCTCGGGGCCGTGGGATCGGCGCTGGGGAGCGCGGTGATCTATGGGATCGGGTACATGGGCGGCGAAGTGCTTCTGCGCAAACGGATTCCGCCGGCAAAGTTTGAGAAAATTCACGCGTCCTTTGAAAAGCACGAATTTTGGGCGCTGATGTTTCCCGCGATGTTGCCTCCTCCGACGCCGTTCAAGATTGTGGTGCTTGCGGCGGCAGGGTTCGAAATGAACTTTGCGCATTTTCTGCTGGCTATCTTCGCGGGACGGTTTGTGCGGTTTTTGATCGAGGCTCTGCTAACCCTTTGGTTTGGGCCGGAGATTGTCGCGCTAACTACAAATTTATTCGCTCATCATTTTGTGGCGATTCTGGTCGGCGTGGTGGGGTTGGTGGCCGCTTGGCTGATTTGGCGGCAAATAAAACGGCCAGCGCGGAAAGACACGCTGGCCGAGAATACGATCTCCGGTACGAGCGGAGAAGAACGCGAATCTGAAGTTTAGACCGCAGCTGTGTTGTGCGTTTTGCCGGTATGGGCAAGCAAGGCTGCGGCAGCCGGTACTCCGAAGATAAGCGCGGTGAATAAGAAATCTCCCTCCAACCCGCGGCGGAAGAAGGGTAGGCCGGCAGCGTAACTGGTCATGAGGCCGGCCAACGTTCGCGGGTACATATCCGTCCAGCAAGCCCAAGCGGCGAAATTACTGACGATGAAAAATGAAACCGAGCTGGCGAGCGACGCGCCGCCGACGCGGAGCCAGTCTTTCGCTTCGCTCAGAGCCGCGCTCTCACGCAGGCCGGTGCCGAGCCAGAGGATAGCCGCGTACCAAATCCAGGTCACATAGTGATCCCAGGAGAAGTGGTAGGCGTAGACGAACCTCGTGAGGATTACATCGGATGCGGCGAGCAGCGCGACCGGAACCCAGAGCTGGCGGCGCGATCCGCGCGCGCCGAAATAGAGCAGAGCCGCGGCAACAGGGGTAAAAGCAAAAGGATGCGGCATGAATCGAACCGCGACCGCGACCAGGACAAACAGATAAGCCAACATGATCACCTCACAAAGTAGACATTAGGATTGTGGCGCGTGGAGAGGGAGTTGGTCAAGGGAAGGCGGACGGCTTAAGCTCTTTGAGGACGGAACGCCCTAACCAAGATGATCGGAATCGTAATCTTCAACGTTTTGATGATCGCACTTGCCGTCGCGGTCGGATCTGGCCTTGTGCCCGCGAGCCGGATCGGCTCCATGCTGGAGTGGCTGCACGCCATTATCGGAATCACCCCGCCCGCGCCGGAAAAATCAAAGTTGTTCGCGCTCGTGTGGATCGGGTCGATGATTGTGATCGTGGACGGCCTTCTCTTCCTACTCGTGTTTCTGACGCTTCATTCGATGGGAGCCAGATGAAATCTCCCGCAGGCTCCCTGGCGTTGCCCGCGTTTTCGGCGATTCCAGGAAACCAGCGAGTAACTGTAGAGCCTGCTCAGTGCGGGCGCGATCTCCGGTTGCGCACAGGTCAAGGAGCAACCCTCGTGTGGCGGCGAGGAGCAGTGTTGCCATGGCTTCATCGGCTTTCGATTGCCGGGATGTCTTCGTTGTGAGTCCCTTCCAATACGCCAGTGGATCTTCGAGGACGCCGGGATAATCTTTCGGGTCGCGGAGGGCAAGCGCATACAACTCGAAAAGCAGGCGCAGTTGAGGCTTGGATGTCGCGCTCATCCGTTGCCAGAGCCAACGCAGGAACTCGGATAGCGCGCGCGCTTTCTTCTCCGCTTTCTTCCCGTCCTTGAACCATGCCTGGACGCGCGCATCTTCACGTTCGCGCACAGCGGCAAGGATCTCGCGCATCAATCCTTCCCGCGATCCAAAATGATAAAGAAGCATGCGGGCATTCGTCTTCAGGGCCTGGGCAAGAGGCCTCAGGGCCAGGTCACGGAATCCGTGCGAGAGCACATAATCCACAGCCTCATCGCGAAGCCGGGCGCGGATGTGGGGATCGGGAGGTCTAGCCATCGGAGTTTGTTCCTCTTCCTAATTACTGTAACACATGTTACAGTAATCGCAGGGGATTCTTCCCTGCGGAGTATGAATATGCGAAAAGGCTTGATTTCGATTTTATTCCTCGCCCTCGCGCTCCCCTGTTTTGCCGGGCCATCCAGCGAGCAGGAAAGAAACAAGAACGTGGCCAAAAACTTTTTTGAGGACGTGCTCAGCCGCGGACAACTCGACAAGTACGCGGAGTTTCATTCCAAGGACTTCGTGGCCCATGCCGGTGACCGCACTGCAACACTCGAGGAGGATCTGGCCTATGCCCGCGAGGAACGCAGAGCTCTGCCGGACATGAGCTTCAGAGTGAACCGGATAGTTGCGGAGAGTGATCTGGTCGCCGTGCACTTTACTGTGAGCGGCACGAATACGCAGGCAGGAATGGGGTTCCCGGCTACGGGCAAGAAGATCGCGAGCGACGGGGTGACGATCTTCCGTTTCAAAGATGGCAAGATTTGCGAAGAATGGAGCGTGTTCGACATGCTAACGGTGATGAAACAGGCGGGGTTGTTCCCTCAGCCCTGATCGACCGGAAAGCGTCGCTTGGGGGTCATCGGTTTTGTGAATTTTGATCCGACGCCGATCGCTTTCCCATCTGTTCATCGACTACCTGAAGATCGCGCGTTAGAAGCACGTACGCTCCAAGAGGAGCACGCGAGGTCTGGCCGGGATAGGCGTAGCGCAGATCGCGCAGGCGCACCAGGTAAGCGGCGTGCGAATTATCTGTGGGATCGTTTTGTAGCTGTTCGGTTTCGGTGATCGGATACTGCGCCCAGCTCAGGTAGACACGGCCGAGGTAGCTCTTCTTGGCGGCGAGTGTGATGGCCGTCTCCTCCGGCTTGTAGCGAATCTGCATCTTGCCTTCTGAATCGACTTCCGGTGTCGATGAACTCGCACTCCTGGAACTCACATTCATCATGGCGAAGAATGCAGGAGTCTCGGCGATTGCGTACCAGCGGAAGGGATTCGTCATATAGGGGTAGGCAGAGACGCGGATGGCGTCGGCCCCGTTGTATGTACGCGCATCGAGCGCGGCGATCACCCGGCGATGCTCGAAATCGCACAATCCCCAGTACGTGCACACACCGATGAGAGCCAGCGTCGCAGCCAAGCGGCCCGGCGGGCCTTTCTGCCGCACGCCGATTTCTTCATTCACCAGCGAAAACAGCGCGGGCACCGTGAGGCCGAGAATGAGTAAGACGAGGAGAATCGGCTCGACAATGTAGACGATGTCCCAGGAAATCCAGCGCTCGGAAAACGGCCAGAAAGGACGGACACCATAAGCGGTCGTGTAGTCGAGCAGAATGTGGCTGAGGCCTGCGAGACACGCGTAGACAAAAAGCAGTCCCCAGCGCGGCGGAAGATTGGGGTCGCGCGTTTTGCGGCCGCGCAAGCGCCAGATCGCGTACATGAAGGCAACAACGGCGGCGGCGACCAGTGGGACGCCCAGAAAAGAGTGCGTGAATCCGCGGTGATGATTGAGGGCGAATGCCGAGCCCCCAAACCGGCTGAAGACATCGAGATCGGGCGCTTCGGCGGCAAGCGTGAGCGTGGCGGTGGCGAGCGCCGTTTTGCGATTGAGTCCGGCGCGGCCCATGTTGGCGCCAAATAAAAAGTGAGTGACGGGTTCCACAGATGAAGTCTAGCTGATGTCGAGCGACCGACGGAGAGGTTAAAAGTCAGAAGTCAAATTTAGGAAGTGATGCCGGCGCTACGGTTTGCGGAAGTTGATTTTTACTTTTTCAATCTGACCTCTAACGTCTGACTTCCGATGTGAATGTCGAACTCACATCGGACGCGGGTGCCGCCCACTCGCCCAGAGGATTGGCCGCGCCGCACTCCATGCAGCGAACCGCGGGAAATTGGGCTCCGCAAACCGGGCAAACGCCGGGGTGCTGGAAGATATCGAAGGACTGAGCGCAATGCGCGCACTTCCAGACGTCGCCCACCGGTGGCGCGGCTTTGCAGGCTGGGCAGGCGAATCCGGCGCGGCGCGGCAATTTGTCCAGACGCAACAATGCGCGCGCATGTTGCAGCCCGCTCCAGCAATTCATGAGCATGAACACGGCGATGGCTCCCGTCCACAGGGACTGAGTCCAGAAGGCTAGACCGATGAACGCGGCCACGCCCACGAAGCCGAGGATGGTCGCGACCAGCAGGCTGCGGGCGCGGCCCAGCACAAACCAGAGCAGAGAACGAAGAATCTGACCCCCGTCGAGCGGATAGATCGGCAGAATGTTGAAGGCCAAGAGATAGAAATTGATCTTGTACACGGCGGAGAGCAACTGAAGAAGATCTGGCGTCGCGGCATACAAGCCGAGCGCGCCGCTCAACTTGCCGAGGGCGAACAGGACCGGAAACAAAGCCACATTGACGAGCGGGCCGGCGGCGATGCTCCAAAGAGTGGCGCCGGGACGCGGCGGCGGATCAACGTAGGCTACGCCGCCAAGCGGCCAGAGAACGATTTGGTTGGCGCGGCCTCCGACCTGGCGGCAGGCGAGAGCGTGACCGAATTCATGCAGGGTAACGATCGCGAACACGCACAGATACTCCGCGATTCTCCACGAGATGGAAGAGTAAACGCCGAAACCGCCGTTGATTTCATAGACGGCCACTACGAACCAGGACCAGTGCAGGAAGACGTCAATTCCGGAGAATCGGAAGAGACGGATGGCGCCTTGGCGAGAGGTCGGCATGTGGGATGGTTATAGCACGTCTAAACGGTGGACACGAATCGGTCGGGCTCGTCGATCATTGCTGGAAGATCAGCGATTCCGCTTTCAGTTTGGCGGGCGTCGCAAAGTGCCAGGGGCGATGAGTTTCGCCGGATTTCACGGTGTATCGACGAGCGGCTGCCAGAGTTCGACGCGGTTGCCCTCGGGGTCGGTGATCCAGGCGAAGTGGCCGTAGGAGGCGGATTCCTGCTTGGGGTCGATGGGGACGTTGGCGGCGCGGAGCTGGGTGAGGAGGGCTTCGAGGTCATCGACGCGGTAGTTGATCATGGCGCGCTGGGTGGGTTCACCGAAGTGCTTGCTGGTGTCGGGGAAGAGCATCCAGGCGGTTTGTCCGGTACCAACGGGGACTTCGTCGGACCAGAGGAGGGTGGCACCGCCGTAGTCGGCGAGCTGGATGCCGAGGTGCTGGGCGTACCAGCCAGCGAGGGCTTTGGGGTCGCGGGCTTTGAGAAAGACGCCGCCGATTCCGGTGACTCGTGCCATGAGGGTCTCCTTGGTGTGTGTGAGCGGGCGAAGAATAGCATATCTCTCCCGCTGGGTACGAGATGATACCAAGTAAGTGAAACGGAACGGCGGAAAATCTCGCATGCCTCGGGATCACACTGCGAAGGCGTTTATGAAACACGCTCTAAGTTGAAAATAACCAGTATGAGTATGGTGTTCCGAACCGCCTGAGCGGGCATTCGTGTTGTTGCAACGAGAAAATGTCGTAGTAACTGCAACGAGACTCTGTCACCCCCTGTCATTTAAGTAACGGCCGCCAAAGCGGGGCGGCCGGAGAGATTGTAGATGCGAGGCGTCGGCGTTTTTCTT
>JBAVYO010000131.1:0-13705 GCA_049698855.1 Terriglobales bacterium | reverse complement strand
TCTTGGCGCTGCGCGACCGCGGATTGCGATCCTTCTCTTCCTCGCTGGCCATCAGCGGCTTTTTCGTCAGCAGCCCGTACCAACCCTGCTTCGCGCCTTCTCGAAATGCGTCCTTGACAATCCTGTCCTCGAGCGAATGAAAGCTGATCACCACCAGCCTTCCGCCCGGCTTCAGCACGCGAGGCGCAGCCTCCAGCAGTGCTTTCAGATCGTCCAGTTCACGGTTTACGAATATTCGGAGAGCCTGAAAAGTTCGGGTCGCCGGATGAATACGCTCATGTTTCATGGACCGGGCCGCGGCTGATATGACGTCAACGAGTTGCTTTGTCGTCTGTATCGGCCGCGACCGGACCAAGGCTCTGGCGATTCTCCGCGACCTCCTTTCCTCACCGAATTCGTAAATCACATCGGCAAGCTCGCGCTCGTCGAGGTGGTTTACCACTTGTTCGGCGGTCTCGCCCGACATCGGGTTCATCCGCATGTCGAGCGGTCCTTCCGCCTGAAAGCTAAATCCGCGCTCTGGGTCGCTGAGCTGCAAACTGCTCACGCCCAAGTCGGCTAAAATTCCGTCCAAGGATGCAGGAGCCATCCGCTCCCCCATCTCCGCAAACGAAGCATGTATCAGCGAAACCGTAGGCCAATCCAACCTCGATTGCCGCCCCTCACTCGCCAGTCCCTCGTCAGCGTCGTTACTGAGAACCGGGAACTGAGAACTGAGAACTGCCGTCGCCCTTTCCAGCGCCGCCGGATCCTTATCGAAGCCAATCAAATGTCCCGGTGCGCCGAGGCGTTTTGCTATTTCGATACTGTGCCCGCCCAGGCCCACCGTGGCATCCAGATAAGTTCCGCCACGCTGTATGGCCAGAAAATCGATCGCTTCTTTTAAAAGAACCGGAACGTGGCCAGCCTGCCCACGTCCACCCCGCTCGGGGATGTTTTCTCCAAAACCCATTGCCGCTAGATGCCCAGGTTGTCGAGCGTCTTAGTGTCGTCATCCGTGAAGGGCTCTTTGATGTCCTTGTCGAGCGCTTCCATGTTCCGCACTTCCAGGTAGGTCAGATTGCCGAGCACTGCCACTTCCCCGCGAAGCTGCGCCGACTCACGCAAAATCTGAGGGATCAGCAGGCGCCCCTGCCCGTCCATCTCTACGACCTGCCCGTAATAATTCGTGCGCGTCAAAAACTTCTTCTTCGTGGGATTGAACGTCGAGAGCGAAGCTAGCCTCTGCTCGATCCGTTCCCATTCCTCGAAGGGATATATCTGGCCAATTACGCCGTCCAGACTCGTGATGTAGAATTTCTGCGCATATTTTTCGTCGATCACGCGCTTGTATTCCGCGGGGACTTTGAGCCGTCCTTTTTCGTCCACGCGAGTTGGGTGATTTCCGCGAAACATGCGCCCTGCTTGTTTCTGGGCTCCGTTGAGTTCTGGCTGCTACCACAGCCACCAGCATCACGAGGGAGGTAGAAGCGGTCACAAAGCAAGTGGAATCGGGTTCGTTTGGGCTCTTTTTGGGGGTGTCAGTCATTAATTCCACTGGCGCTCCGAAATTGGTGCTTTCTTGCCCCGACCTCTATAGTTGATTCCACTTCTTACCACTTTTGACCACATCCTACGCCTAACTGGTTTATTGTCAATACCAAAGTTTCAGGTTGAGATTCCAATATGGGACTGAAAGTGACGCTCGCTAGATCTTGCGGTTTACCACGCAGATGACCACTACCGATTGCGTTTACGGGAAAGGTTCCCGGCGCCAAGCTTCGCCTTATCTTCGCTTTACGAAAATCGGAGCCAGCTGGAATTCTGTGGAAAAGCCCGAAACCGCCTCGCCAAAGGCAATTGACTTCTGAGCTTTGGCTACTCCGGATCTTCAGAAAAACTCGCCGGGGAACGCCGCCGGCAATCGCGCTACCCAGGAATGCCCAAGGATTGTTTAAGTGTGTTGTAAATGTGCTTGTCCCACACAGCGCGTATGAGCAGGATGAAACAGGTGGCCGTCGGCAACAGAAAAGCCCGGATCGTATGCGCAGCGAGCAAGGTCAAGCCCCGCATTGCTGCGGGGCTGAAGTTGCAGACAGAGGAACTCCTTAGTCGCCAGTCCCTGAGAGACTCACTGTCAGCGGACTGTTGTTGGCGCTATCGCTCACGCTCAGCGTGCCAGTAGCTAATCCCGTTGCCGTCGGTATGAAGGTCACGCCGATGGTGCAAGTCCGGTTGCTCCCTAGTGTTGTCGAGCAGGTTGAGCTGGAGACCGAGAACGAGCCCGTCGTCGAGTAGGAAATGTCGCTCAGCTCGGTGGGCAGATTGCTTTTCAGCGTGATGGACTTACGTGCGCTGGTCTTACCAACCTTCGTGTTTGCAAACGTCAGGCTACCGGGCGTGAGCGTGACCTGTGGGATCCCAGTACCGGAAAGCGTCACACTCTGCGGACTGACGGTGGCATTGTCGTAGACCGACAGCACACCAGTTGAGGCACCAACTACCGTCGGCGTGAACGTGGTGCTCACCCTACACGTCTTGCCTGCCTTTAGCGTGGCGCCGCAGGTGTTGGCGGAAATGGCAAACGACGCGCTCACCGAGAAGTCGCTGAAGGCAAGCGTGCCGGTGCTCAGGTTCTTGATGGTTACCGTTTTGGCTTTGCCTGTGGTGTCGGCGGCTTGATTGCCAAATTCCAGCGAGAGGGGCGTGAAGCTTGGCGCAAGAAAGCCTTGCGGGGACAGCTTGTACACAGTGCCGCAGCCGTTGTCGCACGCCGCGCTGACGTTCCCACCGAACAGCGCTGCGCCGTAGAAGTTGCCGTCCGTGCCCTCCACAAGTCCTCCCCAAGGGCCGCTTCCATCGGCACAGTTGCTCCACGAACAAAGACTGTACAGAGTGTTCAGTGTGCCGCCGGGGGTGATTTGAAACGCTGTTCCTCCGCTATTCGCCCCGTCGGCATAGGTCGTGCCGTAGAAGTTGCCGTCCGTGCCTTGCACGAGCCCGGCCCGCGGACCAGCGCCGTCGGCGCACTTGCTCAAGGAACAGAACGAGTACAGCGTGGTTAGTATGCCCTCGGGCGTGATTTTAAAAACTGTTCCCTCGATACTGGCTCCGCCCGCCGCGGTCGTGCCATAGAAATTGCCGTCCGCACCTTGCACCAGTTCTCCCCCAGGATCGCTTCCATCGCCGCACTTGCTCAAGGAACAGAACGAGTGCAGCGTGGTGAGTGTGCCGGCAGGAGTGATTTGAAAGACCGTTCCCACGTGATTGGCCCCGCCAGTAGAGGTCGTGCCGTAAAAGTTGCCATCCGTTCCCTGCATCAGTCCGGCATAAGGACCGATGCCGTCGGCGCAACTGCTCAGAGAACAGAAACTATAGAGCGTGGTGAGTGTGCCACCGGGCGTGACTTCGAAAACTGTTCCAGCGCCATTCGCTCCACCAGAAGGCGTCGTACCATAAAAGTTGCCATCCGTGCCCTGAACCAGTCCGGCATAAGGACCGATGCCGTCGGCGCAACTGCTCAATGAACAGAAACTGTAGAGCGTGGTTAATGTGCCATCGGGCCTCATCTCGAAAACCGTCCCGCAGCCGCTGCCAGAGCCTGGATTACACATCGCGTTATCGTTGGCTCCGCCCAAAAAGGTCGTGCCGTAGAAGTTGCCGTCCGTGCCCTGAACCAGTCCAGCCCTCGGTCGAGTGCCATCGGCGCAATTACTCAAAGAACAGAAACTATACAGCGGATTCAGCGTGCCGCCGGGCGTGACTTCAAAAACCGCGCCCTCGCCGTTGGCCCCGCCGGTATAGGTTGTGCCGTAAAAGTTACCGTCCGCGCCCTGGATGAGTGCCCCATAAGAATAAGCGCCATCAGTCAGGTCGAACGAAACTAGCGTTTGAAATGTTTGGGCAGGCGACACCAGTGCCGAGGCGACGCAGAACGCGACGAGAGTGCTGACTATTCTGAACGGTCGAAGTTGCAGCATAACCTTCTTCCTCACTTACAAACGGCGCTTGGCCGTGAAGGCGAACAGGGACTGCCTGGAGAAGAGGAGCGTTGGTCGCGCGCCGCTCAACGGGGCCGCACATCTGGGGCTCTGGATTATTGGGAAACTTTCGCAAATGTTACACAAATGAGCCGTCAGCGGTCAATCACGGCCTAATCAACTTTATGTTTCGCCGTATACCCTTCGCGCGTATACACGATGTACTTCACTTCTTTGCCCTTCTGATCGTGAACTTTCAACGGGCCGCCATCGGGAGCTTGTAACTCAACCTTCAGCTTGCGGTAGGAGCCATCTAACTTGGTGTTCGTGGGATGATAAGTGATCGTGTATTGATTGCGAATGTCGGCTGAGATCTGATTGAAAATTTCCGGCAGCTCGCCCTCGAACCGCGGAAAATAAGCCCGCCCGCCGGTGAGTTTGGCGAAAGTGTTCATCTGGTTATCGTTCTGCAACCATCCGATCTCGCGCGCTCCGCCTGCCCTTCCCCCAGCGTCCGCCATCTCGCGATAGGTCCACCCGATGCTGATCGGATAAATGGTGACGTCTTTGGTGGATTTGATTTTCTTCAATGCTTGATCGTAAGTGAGCTTACTGAACGTGTCCGCGCCCGAAGAAACGAGGATGACATACTTCTTCCCTTCGATGCGATCGATTCGGTCGAGTGTGTCGAAGATAGCGTCGAAGAGGTTGCGTTCGCTGAACATCGGAACGCGAAGCGAGTTGAGCGCCCCCATGATGGCGCGCTTATCTTGCGTGAAATCGACCAGGATTGTCGGCTTCATATCGTAGGATTCAACCGCAACCCAGTCGTCTTTCTTCAGCTGGCTGGCAAATGTGTACGAAGCGTTGAGCGCGTCATACATGTAGTGGTACGCCTGCGATCCCGAAAAGGCTCTCGCTGCCGCGAATTCAATCAGCAGCACCGCGGTGATCGGAGCCTGCGTTTGATTGAAAGTGGAGATGGTTTGGGGCGCTCCATCCTCCTGAATCTTGAAATTCTCCTGCTTCAGCCCAGGGATCGTCTGCCCGTCTTTTGTCGTGACCAGCACGTCCAGCGACACCAGCGGAACGTCGACGCTGAGCGAGTAATTCGGCATGTTGTCGATTTTCTTCGGCTTCTCCGGCGCGGGCGGCGGCGGTGCTTCTTTTTTCGGGGGAATTACGTAGGGCCCAACGTCGTTCTGCGGACCACCGGCTTCCGGCGGCGCCGGTTGCTGGTTTGGATTGGTCGGCTGTTGCTGGGATGGGGCCGCCTGAGAAGTGTCCTGGGCAAAGGCGAAAATACCGGCACAACCCAGCCAGAAACAGGCCAAAACCAGCAAGTTTAAGGGTTTACGCCAGCCTGGAGTCTCCAGTTGAGGGCGCAAAAAGAGCCTGGAAATCATAGGGGGAACCTCGAAATCACCTGTGCTAGTATAGATGCAACAACTCTGCGGTTGGAATATTTTGCAGGGTGCTAGCAGCCTCCTCTCCTTCGCAAAACCGTTTTCACAGCACGCGGAGTCTATATAAGTATTGCGGTCACTTTGTGACCTCCGGGGACCTCCGATGAGAATTACGGCGTTTCGCGCCGCCCTTGTGTGCCTTGTCTCTCTGCAACTCTGCGCCCAGGATAAAGATAAACCAGCCATTCTTCCGCTTGACCAGATCCATGCCGGCATGAAAGGCACGGCCCTCACGGTGTTTCAGGGCGTCAAGCCGGAATCCATGGACGTGGAAGTATTGGGCGTGCTGCGAAACATCAACGGCCCCAAGAGCGACGTGATTCTAGTGAGGCTGCACGGCGCCAAGCCCGAATATACGGGTGTGGTCGCGGGCATGAGCGGAAGCCCTGTCTACATCGATGGCAAACTTGTCGGCGCGCTCGCCTTTCGTATCGGCGAATTTTCCAAGGAGCCGATCGCCGGCGTGACGCCGATAGAGGAGATGCTCGAAATCGATGCTCTGGACAACACTCCGGCTCCAGCGCCCATGCGTGCGAGAAATGCCGCAGGCGACGGGAAGTCTCAGACAGCAAGCCCGGGAGACGCGCCATCGTCGCTCGATTCAAGCCTTGCCGGCGGCTATCGCGATTACCTGAAGCCGATTGACGCTCCATTTGTATTCAGCGGATTTTCCGGCGCTACCATGGCGCACTTCGCCGATCAGTTTGCGGCAGCCGGCATTACGCCCGTGATGGGCACCGGATCGTCGAGCAACCAGAAACAGCCGGAGCCAATCGAGGCCGGCTCGGCCGTCAGCGCCGTGCTCGTGCGCGGTGACATGGATATCGCGGCCACCTGCACCGTCACCTATGTCGATCCCAAGCGCCTGCTGGCGTGCGGCCATCCATTGCTTCAATTCGGCGAAGTCGATTTGCCGATGACGAAAGCGACCGTCATAGCAACGCTGCCCTCGCCGCTCAATGCATTCAAAATTGTCAATACAACGGAAACCGTGGGCGCGTTCGTGCAGGATCGTCAGTCTGGAATTCTTGGTGAGATGGGCCAAGAGCCCAAGATGATTCCGGTGACCGTGACGCTGCACGGCGGCCCCGCTCCCAAAGAATTCCACTTCGAAATACTCAACAATGCGCGGCTCAGCCCGCTAGCCATGGCCGCGACCGTGTTCAACGCGCTGCACAGCACCAACGACTACGGAGAAAACACTACCTATCGCATGAACGGCGCGCTCAGCGTGAAGGGTTACGCCGACGTGACCATGCACAACATGTTTGCGCCGCAGGATGGCGGTCAGCCAGCCGCAATGCTTGCGGCGGCCAACATCGGCGAGCGCTTCGCACGCATTTACAGCAACCCTTATGACGCGCCCGAGGTTGAGGGCGTGAAGCTCGATTTCGATCTGGTGCGCGAGCGGCGTTCGGCGCGCCTGGAAGCCTCACGCACCGACGTGACCGAAGCGCGTCCCGGAGACCAGATCACGGTTGAGACGGTGATTCGTCCCTATCGCGGCGAGCGCCTGGTGCGGCAGATTCCAATCCACATTCCAACTTCGGCGTCGAAGGGCGCGCTGCGCATTCTGGTGAGCGACGGCGATACGCTCGACCGCATGCATCGCGCCGCTCCAATGCTGGGCCGTGGCCTCGGCCTCGCTCCCACGATCGCGCTGCTGAATAAAGAGCGCTCGAACGACCGCGTGTATGTCTCGCTGTTCGATTCCGATCCAGAAGCGATGGTCGCCGACAAAGTCATGCCCACGCTGCCGCTTTCCGTGATGAACGTGATGGACAACATGCGCGGCACGCAGGACATGGTGGTGCTCGGCGAATCGTCAGTCAGCGAAGCCTCGACCGAGCCGCTGGACTATGTAGTCTCCGGCGCGCAGATGCTGACGATTAACATCAAGTAGATGAGAGCGGCGGTTCCGAACCCAGCCAGTCCCGGGGTTGGGGTGCTATCGCCTGTTAACAGCAACTGTCGTTAGTCTACGGTCCGCATGTCGATACCGTGGTGGTTGTTGCATAAAACAAATTACCCAACACCGTGTTGCCAGGACCCAAATCGATTCCAACACTTGCATCCGTAATGATATTTTTGCTAGCGGTAACGTCCTGCGCCTCACAATCCCCCTCCACGGCAACCCCGGAGTTCACGATAGTATTCCCTTCGATGGTTCCCCAGCTGTCGTTTTGCACGTAAATTCCAGTACCACCACCGGCATCGATCCTGTTCCCTTTGAAGTTAATCAGCGATGTTTCGTCGTACGTAATCCCTGTGCGTCCACTCCCTGAGATGTTCGGAATGAAGGTGTTCCCCATCAAAGTGCTGTAATCAACGAATGCGTTCACAAAATCGATAGTGTTCCCGCTGACACTTGCGGTTGATGATTGAAGCAGTAGCCCGCCAGTGATTGTGTTCGACAGGACACTACCCCCCAATTTGCGCAAGGCTAATGCCACCATAAACGCCCGAAGCCGGGTGAACCGTGTTAGCCCTAATGTTAGGCGAGGAATTGGCAACAAACACTCCTCCGGAGTCCTGACCACGAACAACATTCCCATATATTTCCAGCGCACCACCATCACCGTAAACCTCTATCCCAATGCCGCAAAGGCAGCCCGCCTGGTTTCGAACACTCGTGTAGCTTATGGAGCCGCCGCTCGTATTCTGGTAATCAATACCTACGATAGAACCGCCCAGTGCTGGATTTGGAATGGTCCCACCAGTTCCATCTACGACGAGATTGGTGATTGTGACCGGACCACCCGGATTTTGCACTAATATCTGAGCGCTGTTGTATTGCGTCAAGACTCCGCCAAGGGGCACGACAACTGACGCTGCCCCTTGGCCCGGGAGCCCTTTCAAGGTTAATGGCCGCGTTATCAAGACTTGTTCAGGATAATTACCAGGGCATACGAGAACAGTGGAACCGGAGGGCACGCTACTGACTGCCGCTGAGATCGTCGAATAGATAGGGGCCGATTTGTGGCAAGTTCCTACGTAGTAGGTCGTGCTCGCGAAGGCCGACGCGCTCAGGCATACGGCTGTAGTCAAAATCGCGATGGATGTTGGTCGAAGCATTACTCGATCTCCTCGAACCCGGGGACGTAGCTTCCGTAGAGCAGTCGTAGCCCTCGGGACCGCAGATTCGCTGCCCGCCTTAGACATGGTGCGTTTCAGCCGGCGAAAACTTTTCGGCAGAGAGAATACTCGCATTAATATTAAACGCATGGACCGGTTCTGTCAGCGAGAAGGGGCAGACTTGGTTTGTGCCACCGACTCCGCCCCGCCACCGCCGCAATGCGGAAGTTGAGATTCGCCCACGAAACGGGCAGGCCGCGGGACGGACTCAGAGAAGCGGAGACCGATTGGCTTTGTCCGTTTACTCTGTCCGTTAACTCGCGTTCAAGCATTACACTTGAAGAGATATGACCTTGGCCCGTAAAGCACCTGCTCTGTTATTCGCCCTTGCTCTTTCCACCATAGCCCTTTCCGCATTCGCCCTAGCCGAAGGCACGCGCACATGGGAACAATCGAAGTTCGACGACCTGATCAAAGGCACCGGCACAGGCATTGCCTTTCCGAGCGACGGCGGCCTGGAGCTGGCTCCAGCGTTCAAGTCGTTGGCGACGTTGCCCTCTACCTACATCTGGTCGATCGCCTCCGACGCGGCGGGCAATATCTACGCTGCTGCCGGAGCGCCCGCGCGCGTGTATCGCATCACGCCCGACGGCAAGAGCACGCCGATCTTCGAGCCGCAGGAATTGCAGGTGCAGGCGCTGGCCGTCGCCAAAGACGGCACCGTATACGCCGCGACCTCACCGGATGGAAAGGTCTATCGTCTGACATCCGTGAAGGGCGGAGCAGAAGCCGCGAAGCCGTCGAAGTCAGCCGCAAAAGAGTCAGCAGGCAAATCGGCCACGGGCAGCTCAACATCAGCCAACGCATCTTCCGGCAACGCATCCTCCGGTAACTCAGCGCCCAATTCTCCCCTGAACGGCTGGAGCGCCTCCATCTATTTCGATCCTTCCGCAAAGTACATCTGGGATCTCGCGCTCGACAACGTCGGCAACCTATATGTTGCAACCGGTGACCACGGAGAAATTTACAAGGTCACAGCCAACGGCCAGCATTCTCTGTTTTTCAAAAGTGACGAAGTGCACATCCGCGTGCTGGCGCTCGATCCGAAAGGGAACGTGATCGCCGGATCGGATGGCAGCGGCCTGATCTATCGCATCGCGCCCAGCGGCGACGCGTTTGTTCTCTACAGTGCGCCGAAAAAGGAAATCACAGCGCTGGCCATCGATAGCGTCGGCAACATCTACGCAGCAGGAGCCGGAGAAAAGCACGCCGGGGCCAATGCAGGCGCAAACATCACGGTGTCAGCACCCGCGCAGCCTAATTCTGTTTCAATGGGCGGGATCACGATTACTCCTGCCGCGCCGAATGCGCCCGCCGCGCCGTTCCCAGCTCCGGGTGCGGGAGTCACTGGCGGCTCGGAGATCTATCGCATCACGCCCGACGGCGCTCCCGAACATTTGTGGACCTCGCGCGACGATCTGGTTTACGCTCTCGGATTCGATCGGCAGGGACGCTTGCTCGCGGGCACCGGCAATCGCGGCCACATTTATGCCATCAACGGTCCGGACAATTACACCGACCTGGTCAAGGCGGCCGCTTCGCAGATTACCGCCTTTGCCCCCGCCCCCGGAGGCGGTCTCTACGCCTCGAGCAGCAATCTCGGAAAAATTTTTGAGCTCGGCCCAGGCTCGGATGCGGAAGGCTCCTACGAAAGCGACGTTTTCGACGCGCACGGCTTTTCGCGTTGGGGCCGCGGCGCCATGCGCAGCACGGGCAACGTCGAACTCTACGCCCGCAGCGGCAACGTCGATAACCCCGACCGCAACTGGAGTCCCTGGACCCGCGTGGATGCTTCCGCGAACTCGGAGCTGAAAGTGCCGCCCGCGCGTTTCGTGCAGTGGAAGTCGGTGCTGCACGCGGGAAGTACGGTCCCGCGCGTTGACAACGTCCTGCTCTATTACCTGCCGAAGAACGTCGCGCCGGTAGTCGACGAGATCACGGTGCAGCCCGGTTATCACTATCAGTCGATTCCGCGCCCGCAGAACGCGGACACGCAATCGCCCGGCCAGCCTCATTTTGAGCCGCCGCCTCCGCCTGCAATCCGCGACCGCGATTCCATCGGAATTCGCTGGCAGGCGCACGATGATAACGACGATGAGCTCGTCTATTCCGTCTACTATCGTGGCGATGGCGAATCGCGCTGGCAGTTGTTGAAGGATGATATCAGCGACCGTTATTACGCGTTCGATGCCAGCCTGTTTCCCGACGGCGGATACACAGTGATGGTGCTGGCGTCGGATGCGCCGTCGCACTCTCCCGGCGAAGCGCTCTACGCGCAAAAAGTTTCGGCACGTTTTGAAGTCGATAACACCGCGCCCGTAATCGAGAACCTGACCGCCTCGCTTGAGGGCAAACAGATTCGCGTGCATTTCCGCGCCCGCGATTCGTTTTCCGTGATTAAGCGCGCCGAGTATTCGCTCGATGGCGGCGACTGGCAGTTTGTCGATCCGTCGGGGCAGTTGTCCGATGCGAAGACAGAAGATTACGATTTTCGCGTGGCAACGCCCGAACCGGAAACCGCTCCGCCATTAATCGCTAATTCCGTGGGAGCCAGCCACGTGATCGTGGTTCGCGCTTACGATCGCTTCGACAATCTGGCCACGGCAAGAACGCTCATCCGCGAAAAATAAGATGGAACGGCGCTTTCCCGGCCGCGTTTCCTATTGCGCCATAAACAGGATTGGGCTGGGAACTCCCTGGTCTACCTCAATCAAGTAAAAGTCTGTCCCGGTGACTGCGTAGAAGTCAAACGTGGGAGTCGTCGCCGGAGATACGGGCGAGAGTGTGCCCAAGCCCGAGGTTTGCACATTGTAAGTCCAACTCACCGACTGGTTGCCGGGATACTCGGTTCCCGTCACATTGAATACTGAACTCCCGGGCGACGTCAGCAAGAGGTTCATGGTCGCGTCGCAGGAAGTTAGCGCCGAACAAGTCGCAGTGTTGGAAAGAGTGTTGCTGTTGGTCGCCACCGCATAAGTGCCCGTCATTGTTGCGTTGGCAAAAAAGCCGCCATTGCCTTTCGGCGGCTGCGGCGCCGTCATCGTTCCCGTCATCACGGCGGAACTGGATTGATCGAGCAGGAAGCCGCGATTGGCCCCGCTTGCGTAAAGGATAAAAGTCAGCGGCGCGACTGCAGTTGGAGTTGCATTCGGTTTGCCCAGCATCTGAAATGTATAGCGTCCGTTCGTTGCGCTGGAAGGCGCAGTCCCGTACGTATACGCAAAAGAACATATCTTGGGAGACGCGCAGGGCGCGGGCAGCGGAGGCACTGACACAACCACTCCGTTATTGTTCCAGTCGAACGTGCCGGTGAAGTTCCCCGTTCCTCCCGTTCCGCTCGATGTGCCATCCGCGGAGCCGAGCGTCAGCGAGACATTACCGTTCGATCCGGTCAAAGCCGAAACGGAAGCGCCGCTGAAGGTTTTGTTGTTGTAGGTCGCCTTCGGATTTTGAATGGCCATCGTTCCTGAAATCCCTGGGTGGGTTGCGTCCAATGCATCTGTCGAGATGGCGTAAAGCGTCAAGTTGTTCGCGTTCGCGCTTCCATTGGCCACAAAGAAATCGAAATGCTGCGTAACGGAGCCGACCGTCAGCACCAAGCTGCCTGCATTGGCGCTCGTGTTGTAGGTGTAAGTGCCGCTGACGCCGCATGGCGAGGAGCAAATATTGGATGTGCTGCCGTTATCGTTGATGTCAACCATGCCCCCCGTGACGTTCCCGCTGCCGTCCATCGGGATCAATCCGGCGTAGCCAATACGATTCGTGCTGGAATCCACGCCGGTAAAGCCGAATGCGAATGTCTGAGCGCTGTTGAACTTGTTGCTCGCCGTTGTTAGCTCCGCAACGCCCGACCCGGAACCATGACCGTCCGCCTCGATCATCTGAATGTCACCGGCCCCATCCAGCACAACTCGATATGTGTTCGGATAAGTTCCCGTGGTCAGCGTCAGCGCACCGGAGTTATTCGAGGATGTCGGGGTATACGAACCGCCCGTAATTGGAATGGCATTCTGTGGGCCGTTCGATGTGAGTTCGTCCTCTACCCCTGAGATTGAGCCTCCCGATGCTACCGTGAAAGTGCCGGCGACCAATACCTGATTGCCGCTATTGTCGTAACCGGAAAACCGGAATGCGTAAATGCCGCTCACGCGGGAAGCGACAACTACCGGCTGGCCGGATGTGCAGTCCTTGGGGTTGTTCGCGCACTCGTTGGGATCGCCCAGCGCCTGCGCCGAGATCTGAACGCATCCGCTGCCACATTTCTCGCTCGATGTGGGTGTATAAGTCGCCGTGCCGTTGGGGCTGTTGTTGTGACTGGCGGTCCACGCGAAGTTCGCGCACGACGCCCCATTAGCCGTGCAAGTCCAGGTAAAGGTCTGGAGTGCGTTATCAGGCGTGGCAATCGCGGTGAATTGCTGTGACAGCCCCACGCCAACGTTGGGTGACACCGGCGCTACCGCCGTGGTGATGTCGACAATGGTTATCGCATCCCCGCCCTGTAAGCTGCTGTCGGATTGCGAAGTGGCGACGATCGTAACGCCATTATCGCTCGGCACTGTGGATGGCGCCTGGTAGGTTGCCGACGTGCCGGTCGTCGCCGTGAAGTACCCGCAGGGATTTGAACTGCTCGTATCGGAACCGGAGCAAGACGTGCCGGAGAGGCTCCAGTTTACGCTCGTCGTCGTCGTGTTCTTGAAACTCGCGGTGAATGTAATCGACTCGCTAAGGGGGGCTTGATCGACGGGCGAAACCCCGTTACCGCTTCCGGTCACGTCTATAGAAGCACAGTTAACGGCGCACGGTCCGCTGCCGCCCGCCGCGCAACCGCTGGCGAACGCCAGACTCAACAAAGCTGCCGCAAATAGAAGAATTTTGGTCATGATCAAGTCTCTTGGAGATCAAATTTTCTGGACTGCCGGTCTCTCTTGCGTTCCCAATCGACCGCAACAGACCGTGCGTCCGACCGTATGCAGTCGAAAGGCGAGCCGCTTCAGTAGCTACAAATGTACATGAATTTGGATGCGCCTGTCTGCGTAGCGCAGAGGCTCACCCATAGTATTTGCCCAACCGAGTATGACATCCATGTGTCGTCGGTTTCCTCTGCGATCCTCTGTGGTGAGGCCTTTGAACTCCTCTGTGATCCTC
>JBAVYO010000130.1:0-11945 GCA_049698855.1 Terriglobales bacterium | reverse complement strand
CGGCCAGTGGCCCGCGCGCTCCATCGCCGTATTCCCACAAGTAATAGCCGGAAACGCGATGCGCATTGTCATAATGCAAATCCCAAACAAATCGATTCAGCCCATCCTCCGGCTTGATTTCTTGCTCCGGCTTCTTGTCGTCGGGATCGAGCGGCTCATCGAGTGGCTCCGTCGCCTTACTCGAATAGTGGCGAATCACACTGCCAGCCCCATCCAGAATCTCAATCTTTACTTCGTCTTTCGGTGCTTTCTTACAGTAGTAGTAAATCACCGCCCCGCTCGGCGGATTTTCTCCCGCAAAAGCGTGATGCCTCGACGATTCGCCGCCGTGAATACGATACGCCGTCGCCGGCTTATAAAGATGGATATCCTCGCCGCTCACCGAATCGGCATACTGCCGCAGCGGAGAGACATCATCCAGAATCCAAAATGCCCGCCCCGCCCATGTGTCGCCACCACCAGATCATCGTTCTTGATGACCAAATCATGCACCGGCACATTCGGCAGATTCAGTTGCAGGTTGCGCCAGTGCGCGCCGTCATCGAACGAAACATAAATGCCTCGTTCCGTCCCCGCGTAGAGCAACCCTTTCCTCTTCGGGTCTTCGCGCACCGCCCGCACAAACGCTCCCTCGGGAATGCCCGCCCCAAGCCGCGTCCAAGTCGCGCCATAGTCGGCGGTCTTGTAGATGTAAATCCCGAGATCGTCGTTCTGATGCCGATCAATCGCGACATAAGCCTTGCCGGCGTCGAATGGCGAAGCCTCAACCAAACTCACGCGGCTCCATTCCGGCAGATCCTTCGGCGTAACGTTGGTCCAACTCTTCCCCTCATCGCGCGTGACCTGAATCAGTCCGTCGTCCGTTCCCGCCCAAATCAGTCCCTTCGCAACCGCCGACGGCGCAATCGAAAACACTGTGTCGTAGTATTCGGTTCCGGTGTCATCAACCGTGATCGGCCCACCAGAGGCTGTCTGCTTCGCTTTATCGTTGCGCGTCAGGTCGGGACTGATCGCCTCCCAATGCATCCCGCCGTCGGTGGTTTTAAAAATCCGTTCGCCGCCGTAGTACACCGTGTTCGCGTCCTGCGGAGAAATCACAATCGGCGCCGTCCACTGAAACCGGTGTTCGAGCCCAGCCGCGCCTCGCGCATCGGTCAGTTCCGACCACACTTCAATGCTCTGCACCTGATTGGTGCGCCGGTCAAGACGCGTCAGATTGCCCTGATAATCGGCCGCAAACACAATGTTCGGATCGGCTGGGTTCGGCGCAATATATCCCGCTTCCCCGCCGCCTACCGCATACCATTCCTCGCGGCCAATCGAGCCACTGTCGCTGCGGCTGGCAATTGCCACGCTGGAATTATCTTGCTGCGAACCGTACACGTAATACGGTGTACGCGTGTCGGTGACCACATGGTAAAACTGCCCGGTTGGCTGATTGTCCTCACGCGTCCATGATTTGCCTCCATCCAAACTGACCGTCGCCCCACCATCGTCCCACGCAATCATGCGCTTCGTATTCTTCGGATCGATCCACAGGCCGTGATTGTCGCCATGCGGAACTTTCACCTTATTAAATGTCCGTCCGCCGTCGGTCGATTTGAAAAACTCTACATCCGCCACATACACCGTCTCCGCATCCTGCGGATCGGCAGTCACGTGCATGTAATACCACGGCCGCTGGTATAGCCCATGATGGCCGTTTACCAGATCCCAGCTCTCTCCTCCGTCGTCGGAGCGATACAGCCCGCCATTTTCCTTCGCTTCGATCAGCGCGTACACCCGCTCTGAATTCGACGCGACCGCCACGCCAATGCGGCCATACGGTCCCTTCGGCAGTCCGTGCTCCTCCACATGCTTCCAGGTCGCTCCGCCATCGTTCGATCGATAGATCCCGCTGCCCGATCCGCCGCTTTCGAGTGACCACGGCGTCCTCCGCACCTCCCACAACGCCGCAAACAACACATTCGGGTTTTGCGGATCGAACACAACATCGGCCGCGCCCGTATTCTCATCCTTATATAAAACCTTCTCCCACGTCTTGCCGCCGTCGGTGGTGCGGAAAACTCCCCGCTCCGCATTCGGCCCATAAGGATGACCGAGCGCCGCCACAAACGCGACATCCGCATTGTGCGGATTGACAATTACTTTCCCAATCGCGCGCGAATCCTTCAACCCAATGTTTTTCCAGGTTTTTCCCGCATCCACCGATTTCCAAACCCCATCCCCCTGCGCAATGTTGCCGCGCAAACACCCCTCGCCCGTTCCCACATAAATTACGTTCGGATCGGAAACTCCAACCGCCAGGCTTCCAATGCCCGGCGCGCCCGCGTGATCGAATATCGGCGTCCAAGTGTTGGCCCCGTCGGTCGATTTCCAAACTCCGCCGCCAGTCGCGCCAAAGTAATAAGTTGTGGGATCGCCCGGGATGCCGGACGCGGTGATCGAACGGCCCCCGCGAAATGGCCCAATCGACCGGTACTTCATCCCTCGGAACAGAGGATCGCCTTCGGAGCTCGCGTCTTCCTTTGCGTTCTGATCTTCAGGCGCCTCAGATTGGCTCGCTTTGGGGGCCTGCCTCTGCGCCCCTTCATCCAGCTGGCGATTTCTCTCTTTTTGCTGGGAAACAAGATTGGCCGAAGAAACAACCAGCAGCGCAATCGCTGCCACAAAAATCTGCGATCGTCGATTCATGAAGCGCACCGAACCCCGAGATGGAAGTCCGTTCATGTTAATGCAGGACACTATGACATTCAAATATCCGCATCCATCAGCGATCTATCATTCCGAGCAAGTGGTTTTTGCAAGGAGGAATCTGGGCAAGCCGCGCTTCGCACCCGTACCCGCCTAGTCAATAACTACACTGTCAAAACATGCAGTGATTCACAGCATGCTGCGCCTAAAATGTCTCAAACATTTCTAAGCAAATTTGTTTTGACTGATTTTTGATTTGGCGGATTTGAACCGCTTCACTTTGACGCGAGAATCAGAACAAGAATGAAACGGCAGTTCACAACTCACGATGTCGCAAGCCTGACGGGCCTTACGCCCCGTCAGTTGCAATGGTGGGATGAACGCGGCCTGATTAAGCCGAGCCACCAGGGACACCGCCGTCTCTACAGCTGGGATCAGCTTATGACCGCAGCCGTCATCTCGCAGCTTCGCCGCCGCGGATTCTCGTTGCAGCGTGTTCGCAAGGTGATCGCGTTTCTGTCGCACGAATTCGGTACCAGCCTGGCCGCCACTGTCAGGGCCGCGTCCGAATATCACTTGCTCACCGACGGAACGAACTTGTACCTTCGCACGTCC
This sequence comes from Terriglobales bacterium, assembly GCA_049698855.1. Classification (GTDB taxonomy): domain Bacteria; phylum Acidobacteriota; class Terriglobia; order Terriglobales; family Acidobacteriaceae; genus Acidiflorens. Next base: position 8,636 of record JBAVYO010000130.1, on the reverse strand, counting down.
GCGCGGCAGGTTGTGGACCTGCTAAAAAATTCCGATCAGCCGATGTTCGATATATGCCTCAGCGACGAAGTCCGCCGCGTTCGCGGAGAGATGCAGCGCGCAATCCTACATCAAAGTCCAATGGATCGCGAGACGAAGGAAATGCCGGTTTCGAATCGACGACAGGCTCGGTCTCGCAAGGCAGGCTCGCAGAAGACTGGCACGCAGAAACATAACTCGCAAAAAAAAGACGCAGCTTCAGATCCTGTTCAACTACTTCGCCGGGCTCGCAGGGCCTGAGACACGATTGGGAAGGAAACCGGAGGCATGATGATCGCCGAATTGAGCATTATCAACGAATGGATTCCTGAACAAATGGAGCCGGGCACCGTCTTCGTGCTCGAAAATGCGGGTGAGGTCGGTGAAAAGGAAGATCCCTATTGGGCGGTGCTCTCCTGCCCTTCGTGCGGCACATTGGGTTTAATTACTCGCAAGCAAATGGCCGGCCTTTTGCCCACCATCTGCGGCTCGCAGCAATGCTCGGCGCAGTTCTTTATTAAAGATGAAGTGATCACGCCTCGAAAACCGTTCTAGACGGTCGTCGTTCTAGATGGTCAGATCGTCTCTAATAACAAGGTAGATCCTCCACCAGACCTTGCCCGCCTCGTCAACTTCTGCACGGTTTGTTTTCCTTAAAGCACAAACACCCTCACCACGGGCACGCTTGTCCGGAACTATCGAGCTTCCACGAACTGCCATCGCAAATACAAATATGGCTTGCGCTATTGAGCGCAATGGCTCCCTTGTTCGAGTTTTCACAGGACGCCGGCGCACTCGAATTTGTCGTCAGGCGCACATAACCGTTTACGTCCAGCGTCGCCTGGGGCGCGGTAGTGCCAATGCCGATGGCCGGACTCTGGTTGACGCTGCCTGTGAACAGCGCAGTCCAGAGGCTTTCATTACTGGCTGGCCAATTATTCACCACAATATTGGACGCTCCATAGTTGAGGCTGTTTCCCCATGTTGCCGTATGAACTCCGGGCCCTTTGCACGAGACCTGACCGCCTTCCATCACTCCCTGCACGATGGCATTGTCCGCCGACGCATTCGGGTTGGTGAAGCTCATGTTGTTGCCAATCACTTGCACATCGCCGGCCTTCGGAGATATGCACACTCCGTGATTGACGGCCCCTTGAACAAAGTTCCCTTCAATCAGCGCCTGCCAGTTATTCACCAGAAATGCCGCTTCGTTCGAGCAGTCGCTCTGATTGCCAATCCATATCGAAGTGAAAGCGGTGATAAAGCTGTAGGTGGGGCAAAGCTGCAGCGGCCATCCATAGGCATGATTACTGATGAAATGGTTCGATCCGCCGGTGGCCTCTATAACGTTCGCCACGCTTGCGTTCCACATGACGTTGTTCGTAAATTTGTTGTCGGTTGAAGTTCCGACGTAAACGTTGTAAGGAGGAAAGGTTTTGAAGTTTGCAAAGTAGCTGTCGGTAATATAATCTTCGCCGCCCGTCGCATTGGTTGGGCCGTTGAGGCGCAAATCGTCGACCGTCCCGTTCAAACCTTCGATTCGCGTGAATCGGATTTCCGTGCCGCCCTCGACATCAATGGCATGCTTAGCCAGCCCATTCGCATCAAATGTCATGTCGGTGACCGTGTCACCTTTATCCCAGAAGGCGTCCTTTTGAAGGACGGCATTCATCGCCGCCCCGGCTTTGATTACTGATACGCCGCGCCCCCCGCCCACGAGGGATATGACCACGTTGTAGGCGTAGTTAGTGGGCCCGCCAGGAAGCTGAATCGCTTCATCCACCAGATAACAGCCCCCCGGAGGCTTGGGAAAGTAAACTTCACCCGAATGAGTGGAACTGTTGGCAAGAGATTGGATGGCCGCATTAATGGCGGGTGCGTCGTTCGTGACGCAATCTCCCTTAGCGCCGCTATTGAGGATGTTGATGGAAGCGTGCAATTGCGGCTGAAACATCACTGCCAGGAACAGGACTATCGCCGGGTAGTATCTCTTGATATCGAGCATCGTGGTTCTCCCACTGGAGTGAAAACGGAGAAGTGTTGATTTGCCGTCACTGCACCTCTGAGCAACGGAAAAGATTACTTAGTGTTGATGCTGTTCAGGAAACCCACGGTCCGCAAAAAAGTTGCTCGATTGCCAGGAAATCACGGCGGTGCGGGAATAAACTCCCCGCTGATTTGCCCTACTCTTTCAGTGTCCCCAGAATCACCGGCACCTGCTCCACAATCTCAATATCGAATCCCTCCAGCGCCGCCACACGCCGTGGACGATTCGTCAGCAGCCGAATCCGCTTCAGGTTCAAATCCGACAGAATCTGCGCCCCCAGCCCAATCTCGCGCTGAATCTTGCGCTCGCTTTCCGGCAGCGTCGGCAACCGGCGCTCTCGATGGAACGTCAGAAACGACTGATCCCCAATCTTCTCCGCCGAAAATCCCCGCGAACTTTGGTGCAGATAGATGAGCGCACCGCGCCCCTCCGCCGCAATCGTTTCCAGTGACGCCTCCAGCGTACGATGGCATTCGCATCCCGTGGCCCCAAACACGTCGCCCAGCAGGCAATGCGCGTGCATGCGCACCAGCACAGGTTTCGCCGAATCGCTGATATCTCCGCGAATCAGCGCGATGTGCGAATCGCCGCCGTCCACTTCGCTCTCATACGCAATCAGGCGAAACTCTCCATGCCGCGTCTCCACCATCGCCTCTCCCACGCGATGCACGTAGCGTTCATGCTGCATGCGATATCGGATCAACTCCGCCACCGTGAGCATGTTCATGTTATGTGTCCGGCAGAACTCGATCAGGTCCGGCACGCGCGCCATCGTGCCATCGTCTTTCATGATTTCGCAGATGATCCCCGCCGGCACCATCCCAGCCAGCCGCGCCAAATCCACCGACGCCTCCGTCTGCCCTGCCCGCACCAGCACTCCACCCTTGCGCGCCCGCAGCGGAAACACATGTCCCGGCCGCGCCAGGTCCGAGGGCCGCGTCGCCGGATCAATCGCAACCTCGATCGTGTGGCAGCGGTCATAGGCCGAAATCCCCGTCGTCACACCCTCGCGAGCATCGATCGCCTCGCAGAACGCGGTCCCATATTGCGAAGTGTTCTCCGACGTCATGTTGCCGATCCGCAGATGATCGAGCCGCTCTTCGGTCATCGCCAGGCAAACCAGTCCACGCCCGAACTTGGCCATGAAGTTGATCGCTTCCGGAGTAACTTTCTCCGCCGCCAGAGTCAGATCGCCTTCGTTCTCGCGGTCTTCATCATCCACCACAACAATCATCCGTCCCGCGGCAATATCTTCAATCGCGGTGGGCACATCGGTAAAAGGTGCATGAGGAGTCATAAATAAGTTCCCAGTTGTCAGTTCCCATGTGTCAGTTTTCAGTCACAGCCCAACAATTCCCCTGTCATCCCGAGCGCAGCATCTGCAAGTCGAAGGATCCCTACCGTTCCAATCTTCCCAAGGCGCAGTTTGCCACACATCCAGCTCGAAAGTCCCAAACTTAACGCTCGTATGCCGCATCCAGCTGCTTCTGCTCCGCAATGATCTCTCCTCTACTCCGGAACAAGTTTTTCACCGCCCGCACCACCGTGCGAATCACAACCGCAATCGCTACCAGAAAAATCACAGCAATCGAAGCTGCCGTAAGCGGATGTTGTCCCGCAAACCAGGTCAGAAAAATCGCCAGCGTATCTTCCCCCGCACTGAGCGCGATATTCGAGGCCGGCTCGGGAGACGTTGTAACCGCGACCCGCGCCGCTGTCTTCCCGCCGTGCGCCGCCAGCGCAATCGCTCCACCGGCCAGCGTGGCCAGCAACTGCTTCTCCTGCGAAAGCTGCGATGTTGCACCGTACGCAATCAACGCCGCCACCGGCACGCGAACAAAAGTGTGCAGTGCGTTCCAAACCAGGTCGAAGCCCGGAATCTTGTCGGCAAAGAACTCAACCGCAAACAGCGCCGCCGAAGCGCCAATCACCCACCAACTCGTCAGCGGGTGCAATCCCGAAGGCAGCTCCACCCACCCGGCATGAGCCACCAATCCCAACGTCGCAACCGTCGCATAGACGTTCAGTCCCGCTGCAAAACTAACGGCAACGACGAACCCAACCAGATCAGGACCGCCGAGTCTCACGTTGGGAAGCATGGTGGCCATTGTATCTCTCAACGGTGCTCTGAGCTGCGAACCACCAGCTTCGAGCCACGAGCAAGCTCCTGGAGCTGGGCTCAAAAGGGACGTAACGCGTCATCGAAAGGCTCATAGCTCCAGGCTAGTAGCAAAATAAGAAAGGGTCGCCCGTGGCGACCCTCCCGCTAACTTCTAACCTCGCTCTAACTTAAAGAGTCGATTCGATTTCAAAGCCCCAAGCTTCCAGCAACGGCTCAGGAATGTACTTGGAGTTCTTGTTCCGGCGCGCCCATTCTCGCAGCCGTGTCGACCGCAAGTACTGGTCCGGAGAAAGTTTATACTCGTGCACAACCTGCTCAAACTCGGTGATTGTGGGAGTAACCGGGCCGATAGGCTCGGGTTTGCCCCAGTTAGGGTTTCCGCGTCGCTTAGCCATGAAAAATGTCCCTTCTGTTCCGTGAAGTAATTAAGACCTATTTCTCAATTTCCTACAATATTTTGGATTCCGAAAGCCACCTAAGGGATTCATCGGGCCAGACAAAATTGCAGCGTGCGACTACCTTATTCCCTAGAAGCCTACGGAAGCCATTGATAATACTAGGTTTTTTAATTCCAGTCAATACAAAAATGGGCACGCGCCAACTAGTCTTATCCATCCCATTGATCCACAGTCACTTGCGAGTCGAGTGGCCACCCTCCACGCCACTTGGGCTAACCCCCCGTAGCTCCCCGAAGGCCATACTTCTTCCGGGCAAGTCTTATGCAAAGTCGAAGAAAACAGGCAAGTACCCGACAAGGTCGTGTGACCAGCGTAATGGAGAAGGCGACCACGCCGTTGACCCCATGAATCCCATGCGCCTAGAGTGCGAATAGGTGTTAATCGGGCCTCTGGCGGCGATTCCCCCCTACCAGTGCTTGCCGGATCTCCGATAAGCCCTTTTTCGCGGCCCGCTTACGGCCCCGATTGCAAGCGTACCCAGCATGAGCCTGAAATCGATATTATGGAGTTCGGACGACAAGACAGTTCGCGTCTTAAGCCGCGTCCTGAGCGATCTTGAGATTAGCGTCGAGCATTTCTCCGCCACCGACGACGTCATCCGTCAGATCACCCGTCAGCGCTTTGAAGCCATCATCGTCGATTGTTTCAACCCGGAAGACGCCGGCAACGTCCTGCGCGCCGCGAAGGCCGCTCCCGTCAACAAGCGCGCCCTTTCCATTGTGCTCGTTGAGCCGCAAGTAGGTCTCAAGGGCGGTTTCGATATGGGCGCTCATTTCGTCCTTCACAAGCCCTTGGCTGTCGAACGCGCCAAATCCAGTTTCCGCGCCGTCCGCGCCCTCATGAAACGAGAGCGCCGGTCGCAGTTGCGTGTTCCCGTCCAGATTCCTGTCGAGTGCGTCGGATCGGGCCGCTACCCGGCCAAGACGCTGGATATCTGCGAGGGCGGCATGGCATTGCATTTTTCCGCTCGCAAGTCCAAGGAAAGCGTGCTCCGTTTCTCGTTCAAGCTACCCGGTATCGATGCCAAGTTCGATGTTTGGGGAGAGATGGCCTGGGAAGGCGAGGGCGATCAGGCTGGGGCGCGCTTCAAAGACCTCACCGCCGACCAGCGCAACGCGCTCCGCAGCTGGCTCAAGCATCAGCTTCCCGAACCTGAGCCCGATGACATGGCGGTCGCTTGCCGTCTCACCGAACTCAGCCTTGCCGGCTGCTATCTGACGACCAACTCACCTTTCCCTAAATCCACGCGCGTCACGCTCTCACTTCGCACCAACAACGCTGAAGCGAAGGTCGGCGGCGTCGTGCGCATCGTTCATCCGGAATTTGGCATGGGGATAGAGTTCGTGCAATCGACGGTCGAGCAGAGAACCCTCGTACGCCGCATGATTGACTCCCTGCAGGCTGGCGGCGACTCCCCTGAACTTCAGGTTGAACCCGAAGGACTGGAATCCAGTACCGATGCAGTTCCGCCTTCTCCACTTGCCGCTGGCGATGCCCTCGTCACTTTGTTCAACCAGAAAGGTCAACTTCCAGTCGAGACCTTCGTGCAGCAGATGCATCAGCGCCGCCAGATGCAAGCATCTGGCTAACGCCGCCATCGACATTTCGCCAATCAAAAACAGATCGGGCCACCGGCACGATTCAATCGCCCACTTTTAAATCGCCCGATGACCCGATCGCAAAGATCACCCGATCTTCCCTACTCTTCCTTACCGAACTGCTTCAGGTCTTCCGGTCCATCGGCTACGGCAACCGGCTCTTTTCCCTGCACCAGTTCCCTCACCTTCTCGACCACATCCGGATTCGCCAAGGTCGTGATGTCTCCGGTATTCATGTTGTTCGAGATTGAAGCCAGAATGCGCCGCATCAGTTTGCCCGACCGCGTCTTCGGCATATCCGGCACAATGTGGATGTGCTTCGGCCGGGCAATCTTGCCAATGATGGTTTCAATCGCCTTGTTGACCTTCTCCACAATCTCCGGGCTGGCAGCGATCCCCGGCTGCAAAGCGATATAGACTTCCGGCACGCGCCCTTTGATCTCGTCCACCACGGGCACAACCGCCGCCTCGGCTACCTCGGAAACCGTCATGCACGCCGATTCGATTTCTTTAGTGCCCAGCCGGTGACCGGCCACGTTGATGACATCATCCACGCGTCCCAGAATCCGGAAGTACCCGTCCACGGCAAGCACGGATCCATCCGCCGCAAAATACGGCCAGTCTTTCCAATTCTTGCTCTTCAGATCCTTGCAGTATTTCCGGTAGTACTGGTTGACGAAGCGGTCTTTGTCTCCCCAGATCGTCTGCATGATCCCGGGCCAGGGATTGCGGATGATAATGTTCCCCGCTTTCCCGGATCCAGGAGGAAGAATCTCTCCCATTTCGTCCAGAATTGCCGGATAAATTCCAGGCATCCCCGGTCCAGCGCTTCCCGGCTTCATTGGATCGAGCGCCGGCTTCGTACTGCACAGGAAGCCTCCAGTTTCGGTCTGCCACCACGTATCCACAATCACCGCTTCTCGCTTGCCGACCGTCTCGTAGTACCAGCGCCAGACTTCCGGCTCAATCGGCTCTCCCACCGTAGTCATGTGCTTGAAGTGGTAGTTGTACTTGGTGGGCTCGTCGTGGCCCGACTTGCGCAACATGCGAATCGCCGTCGGTGACGTGTGGAAGATATTCACGTCCAGCCGCTCCGCAATGCGCCACACTCTGCCGGCATCCGGATAGGTGGGAACACCTTCATACAGAACACTGGTCGCCGCCAACGCCAATGGGCCATACACAATGTACGAGTGGCCCGTGATCCATCCAATGTCGGCCATGCACCAATAAACATCCTCGGGATGTATGTCCTGAATGTATTTGCAAGTCCCGGCTACATAAGACAGATACCCGCCGGTACGATGCTGGCATCCCTTCGGCTTACCTGTGCTGCCGCTTGTGTACATCAGGAACAGCGGGTGCTCCGCATCCACCGATACGGGAGGCACGACTTCACCTGAGTAGTTCGGCAGGATTTCGTCCACCCAGAAATCGCGCCCCTTTGCGAATGCCGTCGCGGTTGCGCTCTTGCCTGGCTGTCGCCGCCAAACTAGGACCTTCTCAATTTTATGTCCTTCCTTTGCGGCGGTCTCGATGGCGATCTCAGCTGAGGCCTTGTGATCCAGCATCTTCCCGTTGCGATAATACCCGTCCATCGTGATCAGGACCGGGCTCTTGCAATCCGCAGCTCGCGTGCCGCACGCCTCTCCGCTGAATCCGCCAAACACAACCGAGTGGACGATGCCCAGCCGCGCGCAGGCCAGCATCGTGATCGGCAACTCCGGCAGCATGGGCATGTGAATGGTGACGCGATCGCCAGCCTTCAACCCGCAGAAATCGCGCAGCAGCGCCGCAAATTCATTCACCCGCACATACAGTTCGCGATACGTCACCGAGATGATCGGGTCGCCTTCCGGCTCCGGAACGAAGATCAGCGCCGCCTTGTTCTTGTATTTCTCCAGATGCCGGTCAACACAGTTGTACGAAGCGTTGAGCTTTCCCCCCACGAACCACTTCCAGAACGGAGGATCGTTAGTGTCGAGCGTCGTGTGCCAGTACTGGTCCCAGCTCAGCATGTCCGCGTATTCCCGGAAGCACTCGGGAAACTTATCCTCGCTGAACCGGTTGAGAATGTCAGGATCGGTCAAGTTTGCCTGGCCGATGAATTTCGAAGTGGGATAGTAGTATTCCTCCTCCCTCCAATGGACTGCAATTTGAGCTTCGGTGGTCTCAATCACCTGCGGTTTTGGACGAATATCAGCCATATCAATACCCCTTCTTGTGAATTTTTGCGCAATCTTTCGGGATAATGGGCGCCTGCTTGGCAAGCGCCCATACTCTCTTTCCAGTCCGCTCCTACGAAATCCGCGCCGCTAAGCCGCCGATCTCTTTCCCGCCATCGCTGCCTCCGGTAGAGCCGGACGCTTGGCTAAGAACTCGCACACCAGCGC
>JBAVYO010000129.1:0-2254 GCA_049698855.1 Terriglobales bacterium | reverse complement strand
GTCCGGAAGGGCCGAAAACACCGCAGAGGAATTCGGTGCGGGGAAGCGGCTGCTGGCCCTCGGCAGTAAGAAGGTATGGCGGCCGCACCGTGGCGGTTGCACCGGAGAGAGCGGGCTGATTGTCTTTGAGAGCGCTTTCAACGCCAGCGAAACTCGCGGCGAGAGACGGAATGGAGTTTTGTTTGAGAGTGGCGGCGTCACCGCGGGCCGACATATCGAAATAGCGCTTGGCCACGCTTTCGAGAGCCGCGCGCGTGGAGTCCTCCATGTCAGCGGCGCTCAGACAGGTTTGAGCGTGGAGGGAAGCGGCGAGCAGCAGCAGAACCAGGCATTTTGGCCAGATATTCGACAGCTTGCTTCGTTTTGGAAGAGCGCTTCGAGAAGCCTTTCTCACGGAAGAAGCCTCCGTTTGGTATTTTACGCGCGGGTGCCGAGGGTGCGCGGTGAATCTAAACGGCGAATCTAAACAGCGTGAGGAAAAAGTCATTGACGCGTCCAAATGTCTCGCAGCTGAAAGCCTCTGATGATTAGCCAGCTTATGACAGGTCGGAAACGCTCCACCCTAGCGCGCCAAGCGGTGCGCCGGCGGGGATCTCTGCGCTGCCGCGACCCAAAATGACTGCGGCAACCCCTTTGACCGCAAAACGGTCTAAAACGACACCGAAGTGCAAAAAGTTGCAAGAATTGGGGTGCTGGCTCGTTCTACAAGAGTGGTAAAATCAGTTTAGGACGCCGAAACGGTCACACGACCGATTGGTGCGGGTCGGGGATAGTGTTCTTGACGTTGCGCAAAAGTGATTGCATTGTGTCGCTGGTGGCAGGGTTACTGCTAGCTGTTGTGTTGCCGGCATACGCCGACGATCCTCCGACGAATTCGCCCGCAGCCTTGCCTGCGACCGCAGCTATGCCGGTGCGACATCACCATCCCCACAAGAAGCCCGATCCGCCTCCGCTAGTGCTTCCGCCCTTGCCCGCCGGGCCGCTGAGCCAGGTTCCGATGGACCAGCTCCCAGAGATTGCTCCCAAGGTGACATACGAGAAGGGGAAACTCTCCATTGCGGCTCAGAACTCAAGTTTGGGGGAGATCCTCAAGCAAGTGCGAAAGCTGACCGGGGCATCGATTGAGATTCCAGCCAGCGGAGCGGCGGAGCGGGTGGTCGCGCAAATTGGGCCTGGGGCTCCGCGAGATGTTCTTGCGACTTTGCTGAATGGTACGGCGTTCAACTATGTGATGTTGGGATCGAGCTCGGATACAACTTCGGTTGCCTCGGTTGTGCTCACGCCCAAGCCGGGCTCGGGCGACGCACAGAATCAAGTTGCGGTGAATGGTGTTCAGCAGAATGCACCGGTTTCTCCTATGGGAGGGCCAATGATACCGCAGCCCTTCCGGCAGCAGATGATTGCGGGCGCGCAGCCGAACCCGAACCCGGAGGCGGGTACGCCAGAGGATGACAACACGGGCGCCGAGTCCACGGACGACGATGACAACGCGGAAGAGGCTCAGCCCGTTCAGCCTGCTCAGCCCGCCGATCAGCAAGCGACACCCAATCAGCCGAATGCTGGGCCGAGAACTCCTGAGCAGCTCCTACAGATGATGCGGCAAGGTCAGCCCGGGATGATTCCGCCTCCGCCGCAACAATAAAAACCGAAAATGTTCGCGGATGTGTGTATTGGGTGCTGCGGACAGGACGCGGCAGTTAGTCGCCGCTAGCTTGGGGTTGATGTTGCGCTAGCGCCGGGAGAACTGGGGCCGGCCGGGCGGGATTGAAAGCCGCCAGGATGGAGTCGATTGCGTAATACGCGCCGAAAACGCCCAAAGCGACTGAAATAATTGCCGTTGCGCCGATCAGGAAAGCTGCTAAGAGTGCGTCCACTTTTGACTGCCTTTATAACGTTATTTTTGCTGCAAGCCGCAAATAACTTAATCTATCCGCATTCGGGACTAAGTACTTGTTGAAATTTTGTCATTCTTGGCATAGGCTGCTTAGTTTACATATTTTCAGGAGACATTTTATGGTTCTGCCTGGAGCTCCAGCCCACCCACCCGCCAAGACCGAAGTCGAGGCGCAGAATCAAATTGTCCAATTACTGTTTACCCTGATCCAATCTTTGAATGGCATCAATGCATCGCTGCACAATATTGACTCTAAACTTCAAATGATTGGTTCTCGGATGCATTAGTGCGGCACTCCTGCTGAAACTCGCTTGCTTCTTCATCGCGATGAAGAAGCAGCAATCGGACGATTTGCAGGGC
>JBAVYO010000128.1:0-6097 GCA_049698855.1 Terriglobales bacterium | reverse complement strand
GCTCCGCCGCGCACCTTCGGATTCCACACTTTCCGAAGGACGCTCGCTTCGGTCTTGGTCAAACTGAAGGTCGATCCGAAGTTGGTGCAGGAAATGCTCCGGCACCAAAATCTGAAGACGACCCTTGAGGTCTACGCGAAGGCGGTGACCGAAGACAAGCTCGAAGCCCAGGGGATGTTCCTGGAGTTGCTATTCCGCGGCAGAAAGGCGGCTGAACCCGATCCGGTCAAAAACCTGGAGAAAACGGCTCCAGTGACGGGTTTGGTGCAGTAGTGCGGGCAACTGCGGGTAAACTGCGGGTAATACGGAAAATAAAAAGTGCAGTTAACTGCTTTGAAATGTGGTGGCCAGGGACGGAGTTGAACCGCCGACGCCAGCCTTTTCAGGGCTGCGCTCTACCACCTGAGCTACCTGGCCACTTCTTGTCCGCTTCTTATCGACAAACCGCCATGCACTTCGGCCGGCGACTGCGCGCTGTCATTGGGCGGGAGGCCGCAAACATCGCAGCCGATTCGCTGAAAGCGTACGGAACGAAAGAATTATAACAACCCGGTGCCATTCACTCCAAGCTTTCACTCAAAATGTCGCGCAGATAATTTCTTTCCGCTCGGCGCCTGGAGCGGTTTCAGCGTTGCTATACCCCGCCCCCGTAGAGATAGGGCTTGCCCGTCTCGCCGGGCTCCATCACGTAACCAGTGGCCCGCTCGGCATGCCGTTCATCACCGTCAACACGCACCTGTTCACGCCGAACCAGTACGCGATTTCGCGATGATCTTGCACGTCGAATACGGCAAGGTCGGCGTCCTTCCCCGGTTCGACACTGCCTTTGCGATCCGCCAACCGCAGCGCCCATGCGCCATTGATCGTGGCAGCGGCGATCGCTTCTGCGGGAGACATCTTCATGTGCGTGCATGCCAGTGACATCGCCATCGGCATGCTCAGAGTGGGCGAGGAGCCTGGGTTATAGTCCGTCGCCAGCGCCACCGCGACTCCAGCTTCAATGAATTTCCGTGAGTTGGGATAACGCGACAGCCCGAGAAAATAATTCGCCCCCGGAACAAAAGTTGCAACCGTGGTACTGGCGGCGAGTGCGGAAAGGTCCGCGTCATTCACATAGTCCATGTGATCGAGCGAAGCAGGATTGAAGCGCAGGAACGATGCCAGGCGAGTCTCGCTAAGCTGACCCACGTGAGCGCGAAGAGCGAGCCCACATTGTTCGGCGGAACGAAAAATCTGCTCGGCCTCTTTCGCGCTAAACGCCCCGCGCTCGCAGAAAACATCGGCGAATTGCGCGAGCTTGCGCCTGGCGACCGCCGGCATCATCTCATTGCATACAAGATCGACGTATTCCTGTGAGCGCCCGCGATATTCCGGCGGCATAGTGTGCGCCCCGAGAAAAGTCGGAATGACAGTTCCCGGCCATTGCGCGGCCGCTGCTCGAATCACTTCCAGTGATTTCATCTCAGACGCAAAATCCAGCCCATATCCGGACTTGGCCTCGACCGTGGTCGTGCCGTGAGCGGCCATGTCAGCGAAGGCCGACGCGACCATCCCCGTCAACGCGGGCTTGCTGGCTTTGCGGACTCCGTTGATGCTGGCCCGAATGCCTCCGCCAGCCTCGGCAATCTCTTCGTAATTCGCGCCCGCAATACGCTTCTCGAAATCAATCAACCGTGGCTGCGCAAACACAGGATGCGTGTGCGAATCGACGAACCCCGGCAGCACAACACAACCGCCACAGTCGATCTCCGTAATTCGTTTGCGATTCTTCTTCAGCCAGGGATCGCGCATCGCGTCCTTAGTCTTGCCGACGGATACAATCTTCCCGCCCAGGCAAAGCACGGCTGCATCGTCAATAATGCCAAGCTCGGAAAGTGATGGGCCGCGCCGCGGTCGGGCAGCAGCCGAACGCAGCGTGAGAAGCTGGCCAATATTGACCAGCAGCAACGGCGAAGATTTCAAGCAATCACCATTTAAGTCTTGTCATCCCGAACCCCGAGCGAAGCGAGTGGACGAAGCGAGTGGACGAGGCGAGCGGGCAAGGCATCTGTATTTCCTGACAGCTGATAGCTGACAGCTGACAGCTACTTCTCCATCGGCACCTTCACGCCGTTCTTCTTCGCGAACTCCTTCGCCTCCTCATACCCCGCGTCCACATGCCGAATCACACCCATCCCCGGATCGGTCGTCAGCACCCGCTCAATCCGCCGAGCCATCATCTCTGTTCCATCTGCAACGGTGACCTGCCCCGCGTGCAACGAGTAGCCAATGCCAACGCCGCCTCCATTATGAATCGACACCCACGACGCGCCCGCGGCCGTGTTCAGTAGAGCGTTGAGCAGCGGCCAGTCGGCAACGGCATCAGTCCCATCCTTCATGCTCTCCGTCTCGCGGAATGGCGAAGCCACCGACCCGCAATCCAGATGGTCGCGCCCAATCACAATCGGCGCCTTGATCTTGCCCGATTTCACCAGATCATTAATCGCCAGTCCAAACCGCGCCCGCTCGCCGTATCCCAGCCAGCAAATCCGCGCCGGCAATCCCTGAAACTTGATCCGCTTCCGAGCCAGCTCAATCCAGCGCCGCAGACTGCGATTCTCTGGAAACAACTCCAAAACTAAATCGTCAGTCACCGCGATATCCGAAGCCTCGCCCGAAAGCGCAGCCCACCGAAATGGCCCACGCCCTTCGCAAAACAGCGGACGAATATAAGCCGGCACAAATCCCGGAAAGTCATAAGCATTCTTCACGCCGCGCTGAAACGCGAACGTCCGAATGTTGTTTCCATAATCAAATGTCACCGATCCCATCTTCTGCAGCCGCAACATCCCCTCAACATGTCGAGCCATCGCATCGAGCGAACGCTCCTGATAAGCCTTCGGATCGCGCGCCCGCAGCTCCAGCGCTGCTTCCAACGTCATCCCATTCGGCACATATCCATTCAGCGGATCGTGCGCCGATGTCTGATCCGTCAAAATATCCGGCACAACGCCGCGCTCTGCGAGTTCAGGAATAATGTCCGCGCAGTTCCCTACCAGCCCCACCGAAACATTTTCTTTCTTCCGCACCGCATTTTTCAAAATGCGCAGCGCCTCGTCCAAAGTAGTAACCAGAAAGTCGCAATAGCCCGTCTTCAGCCGCTTCTTAATGCGTTCCGGATCGACATCAATCCCCAGAAACGCCGCGCCCGTCATAGTCGCCGCCAGCGGCTGCGCTCCGCCCATGCCGCCCATTCCACCGCTCACAATCAGCTTGCCCGAAAGGTCGCCGCCAAAATGCTTGTCGCCCGCCGCATTAAATGTTTCGTACGTGCCCTGAATAATGCCTTGCGACCCAATGTAAATCCACGAGCCCGCCGTCATCTGCCCATACATCATCAGGCCTGCGCGCTCCAGCTCGTTGAACTTTTCCCAGTTGGAAAAATGTCCCACCAGATTCGAGTTGGCAATCAGTACGCGCGGCGCATAGTCGTGCGTCTTGAACACGCCTACAGGCTTGCCCGATTGCACCAGCATCGTCTCATCGCCTTCAAGATTCTTCAGGGTACGAACAATTGCGTGATAGCAATCCCAGTTGCGCGCGGCCTTGCCTGTGCCGCCGTACACCACGAGGTCCTGCGGCCGCTCGGCCACTTCCTCGTCAAGATTGTTCATGAGCATGCGCATCGCGGCTTCCTGTTGCCATCCTTTGCAGGAGAGCGTGTTGCCGCGCGGCGCGCGAACGCGTGTGTAAGAAGACGTAGGAGTTTCAGTTTCTACAGGCATAAGGATATGGTAGTTCGCCGGACGCCGAATCATCAATCAGGGTTCTCAGTTGTCAGTTGTCAGTTGTCCGATCTGATACCCCTCTCTGACGGTACCCCATTTCAGGCCCGGCGTTGGATTGAGTGGGGCTTTCCTCGCCAGTAATCTGTCCTCGTGCCTCGGGGAGTGAAGCGATTTCAGGAATCCGGCACCAAGGCGTGTCGCGGCCTCTGATCGCGGCCCCTCCCGGCCATTGTCATCCCGAGCCGTCCGGAGGCGAAGCCGAGGACGAGCGAGGGGTCTGCATTTAACGCGCGGACTGCCGGTCTCTCGCTCCGCGAGGAATGACAATTCATGACTCCAACTCCGTTCGGGATGACAACGCTTCGAGGCGTGCTTACTGAGAACTGAGTGGAAGCTAAGAGCTAACAGCTAGAAGCTGCTCTTCTCACTCCCACTCAATAGTCCCCGGAGGCTTGGAGGTAATGTCGTACACCACGCGGTTCACTCCGCGCACCTCATTCACGATGCGGTTCGAAATTGTCTTCAGCACTTCGTACGGCAGCGGGACCCAGTCGGCGGTCATGCCGTCTTCCGAGTGAACAGCTCGAATTGCGCAAGTGTAAGCGTAAGTCCGCTGGTCGCCCATCACTCCAACCGACATCACCGGCAGCAGCACCGCAAACGACTGCCAGATTTTTTGATAGAGGCCCGCCTTCTTAATCTCGCCGACAACAATGTCGTCGCACTCCTGCAGCAAGGCCACGCGACCGGGAGTAACCTCGCCCAAAATACGCACGGCCAAGCCAGGGCCGGGAAATGGCTGGCGCTGCAAAATGTCCTCAGGCATTCCGAGGTCGCGTCCAATCCGCCGCACCTCATCTTTAAATAAGTCTTTGAGCGGCTCGATCAGCTTGAGCTTCATCTTATCCGGCAGCCCGCCAACATTGTGATGCGACTTGATCACCTCCGACGGCCCGCGCACCGAGCGCGATTCGATCACGTCGGGATAGAGCGTGCCCTGCACCAGCCACTCGACGTGGCCTTCGGTCTGCTCGATGCGGTGCGCTTCGTCGTCGAAGACTTCGATGAATTCGTTGCCGATGATTTTGCGCTTCTTCTCCGGCTCGGTCACGCCCGCCAGCTTGTTCATGAAGCGGTCCGTCGCGTCGACTGCGACCAGATGCAGCCCGAGTTTGTCCCGCAGGTTCTGCTGCACTTTCTGGAATTCGTTTTTGCGCAGCACGCCATTGTCGACAAACACGCAGGTGAGGCGCGTCTTCCCTGCCCCTTCGGCGGGCTCATCGCGCATGGCGCGATCAACCAGCACGGCTGCGACCGACGAATCGACGCCGCCCGAGAGCGCGCAGATGGCGCGGCCTTTGCCGACCTGCTGGCGAATCTGGGCAACCGTCGCGTCGATAAAATGCTGGCCCGTCCACGTCGGCGCAGCGCCGCAGATGTTCAACGCAAAGTTCCGCAGAATATCCGCTCCAAGCGGCGTGTGATGCACCTCAGGATGAAACTGCACGGCGAACATTCTGCGCTCAGCATTCTCAATCGCCGCAACCGCATGAGGAGTCCTCGCCGTCAGCCGAAATCCAGGAGGCAGTTCTTCTGCCGAGTCGCCGTGCGACATCCAGACGGCCAGTAGCTTGGGCAGTCCGTTGAACAACTGCGAGTCGTTGACCTGAAGCTCGACCTTGGCCTGTCCGTACTCGCGCTTGGCCGCCGGAGTTACTTTGCCGCCGAGCGCGTAGACCATGAACTGCAGCCCGTAACAGATGCCCAGCACGGGCACGCCCAGCTCGAACACTTTCTTATCGGCATGGGGCGCGCCTTTGTCATACACGGAAGACGGCCCGCCCGACAGCACGATGCCCACCGGCGAGTAGCTGCGAATCTCTTCGATCGTGGAGTTGAAAGGGAGAACCGCCGAAAAGACTTTGTTTTCGCGGATGCGGCGCGCGATCAGCTGCGAGTATTGCGCACCAAAGTCGAGGACAACGATTGCCTGGTTGAGAGGAGATTGAGTTTCCACGGATGAGTGTCTCAGATTTGCTGAAGAAGTGTAAAGCCAGCAGCGGCGCCTTGGCTAGCGCGTGTTTCAGAAATAGGATTTGGGTAGGGCACGGCTTCACAGGCTGCTGAAAAACTCGCCCTCGGGTTGGTTTTGGGAAGGGCACGAGTTCCACTCGTGCCGTAAATGACGCCAAATCAATGGCGGCTTCCAGCCGCTGGGGGAACGTCGAGCGGCCAAAATACTTTTTCAGCAGCCTCTTCAGCCGTGCCGTTTAGGGCTTGGAAATATGCGGGTTTTAGCGCTTAGGCCTCGCCTTCAGAGTCAACAACGT
>JBAVYO010000127.1:0-5604 GCA_049698855.1 Terriglobales bacterium | reverse complement strand
AATTTTCATCAATCTCACTTTTTACTTTTGACTTTAGCTGTACATCACTTTTCGATCACCCTTGACGTTGCGTCCTACGCTGTAGAACTTTTCGCCAGCGCGGTCGAGCAGAGTTTGCGCTTTCTTGAATTTCTTGGCCGGAACCACGACTAGCATCCCCAGCCCCATATTGAACGTCCGCAACATTTCTTCCTGCTCCACGTTGCCGAGATGCTGGAGGTGCTCGAAGATGGGCAGCACCGGCCAGGTTCCCGGCTCGATGACCGCTGCCGTTCCTTTGGGCAACACGCGGGGCAGGTTCTCGGTAATTCCGCCGCCGGTGATGTGAGCTAGTGCCGCGACACACTCGCCCGCAATCAGCTTGCGAACTACGGGCCAGTAGCTGCGGTGAGGGCGCATCAATTCATTGCCGACCTTGTTCTTAATTTCACTGACGAAGGTCTCCGGCGAGTACCCTGCGACTTCAAACAGCAGCTTGCGCGCCAGAGAATATCCGTTCGTGTGCAGGCCGTTGGATGGAAGGCCGAGGACGCAGTCGCCGACCTCGACGGTCCGCCCGTTGATGAGCTTGTCACGCTCGACCACTCCTACTATGAATCCAGCCAGATCGTATTCCCCCTCGGGATAGAACCCAGGCATCTCCGCCGTTTCGCCGCCGATGAGTGCGCAACCGTTGTGCTTGCAGGCCTCAGCCAGGCCGCTGACGATTTTTTCCGCGACCTCGGGGTTCAAGGTGCCGGTTGCCAGATAATCCATGAAGAAGAGCGGCGCAGCGCCCTGGACCGCGATGTCGTTCACGCAATGATTCACGAGATCGCCGCCCACCGTGTGATGCATCTTCATCTCGAAGGCGACCTTGAGTTTCGTCCCCACGCCATCCACGCTCGAAACCAGCACGGGGTCGATATACTTTTTATCGACCGCGAAGAGGCCGCCAAAGCCGCCAATCTCGCTCAGCACGCCCTTGGTAAAGGTCTTGTGGGCAAGATACTTGATGCGCTGCTTGGTGCGATTTGCCTTGTCGATATTGACGCCTGCATCCGCGTAGGAAATGGGGGCGATGGGATTCTGTGCCACTTTTTCAGTCCGTCGTTACCGGGTGAAGAGACCTCGCGCGCCACGAGCCGGAGGAAATAATTTCAAGCGCAACAAATTCTAGCACGATTTCGCGCTTCGGCCCCGAGGAGACGCCGGAAGTCAGTCAAAGCGCCCGCAGATTGCGGCACTAACGTAGCGTAGTTACCCTCGAAATCGGCCTGTTTCGCCCCTTAAGAAACGCGGTGTCGCGCGTCACAGGCGGAAACGAAAACTCCGGTTTACACTAGCCGTCTATGGGCATCACCAGGACAGGGAAGACCGGGAAACACCGCCCGGCACAGGACAAAGCGCACGATGTGCTGCGCACTGAAGCGCATCCGCTCGATTCTATCTTCGCGCCCCACAGCGTTGCGCTTATCGGCGCCACCGACCGGCCCGGCAGCGTGGGCCGAGCTGTGCTCTGGAGCCTCCTCAGCTCTCCGTTCGGCGGCACCGTGTACCCCGTCAGCGACAAGCGCACCAGCGTTCTTGGCATCAAGGCCTATCGCGATGTGGATCAAATTCCAGAGACGGTCGACCTCGCTGTAATCGTCACTCCCGCGCAAACCGTGCCCGGAGTCATCGGGCAATGCGTGGCTGCGGGTGTGGGTGGCGCGATCGTGATTTCCGCTGGATTCAAGGAACACGGCGAGAGCGGCAAGGAACTCGAGCGCCAAATTCTCGATCAGATTAAAGACAGCCGCATGCGCGTCATTGGCCCGAACTGTCTTGGCGTCATGAACCCTGTCACGGGACTGAACGCAACGTTCGCAAAGAACATGGCCCGGCCCGGCAATGTCGCATTCATCAGCCAGAGCGGCGCACTTTGTACAGCGATTCTCGATTGGGCACAAAAGGAAGTGGTCGGCTTCAGCGCGTTCGTTTCCGTCGGATCGATGCTGGATGTCGGCTGGGGCGATCTGATCGATTATCTGGGGAACGATCCCAAAACACACTCGATCATTTTGTATATGGAATCGGTGGGCGACGCCCGCTCATTCCTTTCGGCGGCGCGCGAGGTTTCCCTCACCAAGCCGATCATCGTAATCAAGGCGGGACGAACGGCGGCCGCCGCTCAAGCCGCCGCCTCGCACACCGGCACACTGGCGGGAAGCGACGAGGTGCTGGATGCGGCATTTCGCCGATGCGGCGTGCTGCGCGTCAACACGATCGCCGACCTGTTCTACATGGCCGAAGTGCTGAGCAAACAGCCGCGCCCCAAGGGACCCCGCCTGGCGATTGTGACGCATGCCGGCGGACCGGGTGTGATCGCTGCCGATGCGATCATCGGCGCCGGCGGTGAACTGGCCGAGCTTTCCCCGGCAACGCTCGACTCGCTGAACCAGATGCTGCCACCCCATTGGAGCCACAACAATCCGGTGGATGTGCTCAGCGACGCCGTGCCGGATAAGTACGCAAAAGTCGCTGAAACGGTCGCCGCCGACGCCAATAACGATGGCATGCTGGTCATCCTCTGTCCGCACGGCACGGCGCATCCGACCATCACGGCAGAAAAGATCGCTCCGCTGGCTAAGGGAACGGGCAAGCCGGTGCTGGCCTGCTGGATGGGCGGCGCGGACATGAACGCAGGAATCGAAATTCTCAATCGCGCAGGCATCCCCACGTTCGGTTTTCCAGACACGGCCGCACGCATTTTTTATTACATGTGGCGGCATAGCTACCTGCTGCGGGGCTTGTATGAAACTCCCGTCCTGCCGCACGGTGAGGAGGATGCTGACCGCGTTCGCGCCGAGTGGATTATCGACAATGTTCGCAAGAACGGCCGCACGCTGCTCACCGAGCCGGAATCGAAAGAGTTGCTGGCGTGCTACCAGATTCCAAGCGCGCCCACGTTCGAGGCGCGCAGCGCGGAAGAGGCGGTTGCTAAGGCTGAGGAACTGGGCTATCCAGTGGTGGTCAAACTGCTCTCGCACACCATCACGCACAAGACCGACGTCGGCGGAGTGAAGCTCAACCTCTCGAGCGCGGACGCCGTGCGTCATGCCTGGGAGGAGATTGAGGCATCGGTTCGCGAGAAGGCTGGCTCGGAACATTTTGTGGGCGTCACCGTGCAGCCGTTTTTCCGCGCCGAAGGCTATGAGCTTATCGTCGGCAGCACAACGGATGCCCAGTTTGGACCCGTGATGCTGTTTGGAACCGGAGGCCAGTTGGTTGAAGTTTTTGCCGACCGCGCGCTTTCGCTGCCTCCTCTCACCAGCACGCTTGCGCGAAGATTGATGGAGCAGACGAAAATATTCAAGGCGCTGCAGGGGACGCGCGGGCGCAAACCCGTCGATCTCGCCGCGCTGGAGGCGTTGCTGGTGCGATTCAGCCAATTGATCGTGGAGCAACGATGGATCAAGGAAATCGATATCAATCCATTGCTGGCCTCGCCCGATGGCCTTATTGCTCTCGATGCACGAATCGTGGTCTATCCGCAGGCCACCACAAAAGAGGAGATACCGCGTCTCGCTATTCGCCCTTACCCGCAGCGCTATGTGAGGCCGGCCACCATGAAGAACGGAGAACAGGTCCTGGTGCGCCCCATGCGCCCAGAAGATGAACCTCTCCTCGTCAAACTGCACCAGGCTCTGTCGGAACGCACGGTGTACCTGCGGTATTTTCAGCCACTCAAACTCAGTCAGCGCACCGCCCATGAACGCTTGCAGCGCATCTGTTTTATCGACTATGACCGAGAAATGGCTCTGGCTGCCGAATACAAAAAAGGAGATGGCAGCCCGGAGATCATCGCGATTGGCCGGTTGAGCCGCCTGCGCGGCAGAGAAGAAGGGGAGATGGCGGTGCTCGTCGACGACCGCTTCCAGCACCAGGGGCTGGGCACATTGCTATATCAGCGCTTGATTGAGGTAGCGCGCGACGAACATCTGGCTAAAGTCTCCTCGACAATTCTGTCGGAGAATCGCGAAATGCAGGCCATCTGCAAGAAACTCGGCTTCTATCTTGAATCCGACCTCGAAGATGGAACGATACAGGCCACGCTCAAGTTCTAGCGGACGCGACGGAAAATGTTGCGTGCAGTGGCCCATGTGCTGCCTTTTGTAGGAAACTGCTATCATGCTCCGAAATTCTCTTGTTCATGGGGACCTCATGAAGACTTTGGCAGTGTTGCTTCTTGCTTTTCTGACGATACGGATGGCCTCGGCCCAGCAAGATCAGACAACCGAGGCCGCTTCCGACAACGCGAAGACTACCGCGGCGCACAAGGGCAACAAGGAACTCACGAGTGCCAACAAGACGAATGAGAGCGCCAAACAGGAAACCGGGAAGATGGCTGAGACAGCGAAGTCTGAGGAAGCCCCGGACAAGGAAGAACACTACGACGTTGCGGAGGTTTCGTCCGTAGTGACGCATCATCAGATCACCCTGAACGGCATGGTGCTCAGCTACACGGCGACGGCGGGCAGGCTTCCTCTCAAGCGTGACGACGGCAAAATCGAAGCGGAAATGTTCTTCGTCGCGTACACGCTCGACGGTCAGGATTCTGGCAAACGGCCTCTGACCTTTGCATTCAACGGTGGTCCGGGCTCGGCTTCGATATGGCTGCACATGGGTGCGCTGGGGCCAAAGCGTGTTGCGCTACTAGCGAACGGCTTTATGCCGGCAGCGCCTTATCGGCTGGAAGATAACCCTGATACACTGCTCGACCGCAGCGACATCGTCATGGTCGATGCCATGGCGACTGGTTACTCACGCGCTGCGAACGCCGAACTAACAAAGAAGTTTTTGGGCGTGAAGGGTGACGTACAGGCCTTTGGCGAGTTCATCCGTCTTTATCTCTCGCGCTATGAACGCTGGAGTTCGCCGTTGTTCCTATTGGGCGAAAGCTATGGAACTACGCGAGCTGCAGGTGTTTCCGGCTATTTAGCCGATCATGGCATCGCGTTCAACGGAGTCGCTCTTTTGTCTATGGCAGTCGATTTTCAGACCTTGGAGTGGAATAACTCAAACGATCTTCCTTATCCCTTGTTGGTACCCACCTTCACCATGATTGCGGGTTATCACCACAAGCTGCCTGCCGACTTAGCAGCTGACATGGCCAAGACGCGCGAGGAGGTGGTGCGCTGGTCGCTGAACGACTATACGTTGGCGCTGGGGAAAGGCGACGCCTTGAGCGCAGATGAGCGCCGCAAAGTTCTGGAGCAGCTCGCGCGTTATACGGGCTTAACACCCGAGGTGATTGAGGCGCACGATCTGCGCATCGATGTACCCACCTTCACACACGAATTGCTCCTCAGCCAAAAGCTCGTAACCGGCCGCCTGGATGGCCGCTTCGCGACTCCAAGCCCAAGCCTTAGCCGTGAGGATAGACGAGAGGATCGTTTTTATGATCCGACCAGCGCTGCGATCCTGCCGCCATATAATTCGGCCTTTTATAACTATCTGCGTACGGAGCTGAATTACAAGACCGATATGCCTTATCGGGTATTCGCCTATGAAGAGCCGGAATTCGAGAAGTGGGATTGGGGCAGCGCCGAGCACGGATTCCCAAGCACGGTTGGCGGACTG
>JBAVYO010000126.1:0-8440 GCA_049698855.1 Terriglobales bacterium | reverse complement strand
GGTCTGAAGTGAACCCGTGTTGCCGACCGTGTAGCGTTGGCCTTCATAGCCGCCAAAATAGAAAAGTCTGTCTTTGATGATCGCTCCGCCCGCCGTGCCCCCAAATTGCTCCAGGTTCCGCGGATTCTTCGCCTGCCCCACTGGATTGAAGTAATTGCGCGCGTCCATAGGCGTGTCGCGGCCAAAGGCGTAAGCGGTTCCGTGGATATGGTTCGTCCCCGATTTCAAGCCCACATTCACGATTACGCCCGGCTTCCACCCATATTCAGCCGGCGGGTTCTGCTGCACGTTGAACTCCTGGATGGAGTCGACTGGCAAGATCGTCGCCGAGTCTCCCGCAATTCCCGCGCCGTTGATGATGCTCTGGCCAGAGAACGGTTCGCTGTTGAACAGTCCATCGATCAGGTAAGCATTGTCCTCCGCACGCAGGCCGTTGCTGCTTGTAGTGGAGAACCCCCCGCCGGGATAACGGACTACCCCCGGCCGCAACTGGAGCAGGTTTTCATAGTTCCGGCCGTTGAGCGGGAGATCGTTGATCTCCTGGTTGCTGAGCGTGCCACCCAACACCGATGAGGTGGTATTCACCAGCGGAACCTCGCTGGTCACAACCACTATTTCTTTAACATTGCCGGGAGAAAGCGAGATCTCTACCGGCACGTCCGTAGCAACTTCAATCTGAATGTCAGGCCTCTCAACAATCTTGAAGCCCTTCGCCTCGGCACGAACGCTATACACGCCGGGCGGGAGGTTGGAAATGACGTAGCCTCCGGAATCGTCGCTGATCGCGGTGCGCACCGTGCCCCGCTGGACGTCGGTAATGGTGAGGGTTGCGCCCGCCACGGCAGCGCCGGATTGATCGTGCACATTGCCGATGATGCGGCCGGTGGTGGTTTGGGAAATCGAAGGAACCGCGACAGCAAGCAGCAGAAAGGCCACGGTGAAGGCGTGCAGGGCTTTCATGCGACAAGGCATTACGACCTCCAGATGGATGCCCGTTGCGCCGGGCACGGCTCTTGCAAAAATATCGGGCGTTCGAAGGTATAGCCTTGACGTGGCCCACCCGTCAAGTAGTATTGTGGTCCGACCACTGAACAGCCCTCCATTTCGCGGGTGGCTGGCAAGCGGCGAGCCGCCAACGCGGTCTTCCGGAGGAGGTATTCTTCTACTTATGGCGATCGCGACGATAAATCCCGCAACTGGCGAAGTATTGAGGACTTTCGAACCCCTGACTCCGGATGAGATTGAGAAAAAGCTGCAACTCGCAAGCGACGCATTCCGGGCGCATCGCCGCACTTCGTTCGCGGACCGCGCCGCAAAAATGATCCGTGTTGCGGAAATCCTGGAGCAGGAAAAAGACGAGTGCGCCCGTCTGATGACGCTTGAGATGGGCAAGCCTCTGAAAGCCGCGGTGGGCGAGGCGCTCAAGTGCGCCACCGGCTGCCGCTACTATGCCGAAAATGCCGGGAAGTTTCTGGCTGATGAGGTTGTCGAGACGGGCGCCCGGCGCAGCTTTATTCGCTATCTTCCCATCGGTCCCGTCCTGGCGGTCATGCCCTGGAATTTTCCTTTCTGGCAGGTCATGCGTTTTGCCGCGCCCGCATTGATGGCGGGCAATGTGGGACTGCTCAAGCATGCGTCCAACGTTCCGCAATGCGCCTTGAAGATTGAAGAAATCCTGCGCCGCGCCGGCTTCCCGGAGGGAGTGTTTCAGACTCTTCTCATCGGTTCGGGGCCGGTGGATGGCATTCTGAACGACCCACGCGTTGTGGCTGCGACCCTCACGGGCAGCGAGCAGGCCGGCATTCAGGTGGGCATCTCGGCCGCTAAACGCATTAAGAAAGTGGTTCTCGAACTCGGCGGCAGCGATCCTTTTGTAGTCATGCCGAGCGCCGATCTCGATGCGGCGGTGGCGGCCGCGGTCGAAGCGCGCATTCAGAACAACGGGCAGTCGTGCATCGCAGCCAAGCGGTTCATCGTGGCCGAGAAGATTGCCGAAGAATTCGAGCGGAAATTCGTGAGCCGCATGCAATCGCTTCGCATCGGCGATCCATTTGACGAGAATACGCAACTGGGCCCGCTCGCCAACGCCGACGCAGTCGCAACGCTCGATGCCGACGTGAAGAAAACCGTCGCGGCTGGCGCGCGGGTGCTCACCGGCGGGCGCCCATTGAACCTGCCGGGCAGCTACTACGCGCCTACTGTGCTGACCGATATTCCGAAGGATTCGCCGGCTTACAAGGAAGAATTCTTTGGCCCGGTGGCGTCGATTTTCCGCGTTAAGAATATCGACGAGGCGATTGCGCTGGCCAATGACAGCCGCTTTGGGCTGGGGGCGAGTGCCTGGACGAAGGATCCTGCGGAAACCGAGAGGTTCATCAACGAACTTGAGGCCGGCATGGTATTTCTCAACAAAATGGTCGCATCCGATCCACGTGTGCCGTTTGGCGGTGTGAAGAGTTCCGGCCATGGGCGCGAACTTTCGGTCCAGGGCATTCGCGAGTTTGTGAATATCAAGACGGTCTGGATCCAGTAGTAGCCCTGGCAGGCTGCTGAAAAACTCGGCTTGGACTTGATTTTGGGTGGCGCAGCGGTTCACCGCTGCGATAAGCATTGCGCGAAAAGCCAGTCATGGTATAGTGGTCGTACCGCTATACCTTCGGGTAAGCAGCCGACTTGAAAACCAGAATGCGAAACTCACACCTCGATCCTCTAACGGCCGATCCCCTCACCACCGAACCGGTCTACCGCACGGTCCGTACCTCCCGGCTCTTCGAGCAAATCGTCCAGCAGGTAGAGGAATCCATCCTTAGCGGCCAGCTCAAGCCGGGCGACCAATTACCCGCCGAGCGCGATCTGGCCGAGCGATTCGGCGTAAGCCGCACCGCTGTGCGCGAAGCCGTCAAAACGCTGCGCGAGAAAGGCCTGGTGGAGGCTTATTCCGGCCGTGGCACGTTCGTCACAAACGGAACGTCTCAGGCAATGCGTCAGTCGTTCGATCTGATGATCCGCATCAATCAGCAGGAGGGTTCGGCCCATCTTGCTGAACTGCGCCAGGTCCTGGAGCCGGAGATTGCCGCGCTGGCTGCGCCTCGCATCGAAGAGCAGTTGCTGGCGACCATGCGCGAGTCGGTTGCGACCATGGAGCGCAATCTGCATAATCCCGAAGCTTATGTTGAGGCCGATCTCGATTTCCATCTGGCCCTCGCCGAAGCGGTCGGCAATCCGCTCATTCTCTCGCTGCTCGACTCCATCGTCGGCCTGCTGCGCGAGCAGCGCAGCCGCATCTTTAATGTCGATGGAGGCCCGGAGCGCGGCCAGTTCCATCACAAGAAGATTCTCGCGGCGATCGAAAAGCGCGATTCCGGCAAGGCTCGCGAAGCCATGCGCGCTCATCTGAAACAGGTTCTTGCGGATTCGTCATCCGCCGTGCATGCTTCGCCGGAAAAGAAACCGGCGCGTTCGCGGCGATTTTCCTGACGATAACAATTTCGCGGAAGGCGGCGTTCTCTCATGGCTAAACTCGGATTCATCGGTCTCGGCGTGATGGGCGGCAACATGGTGAGCCGCCTGCTTGAAAAGGGCCACACCGTCACCGGCTATAACCGGACTCGCGCCAAAGCGCAGTGGTTGATTGACCGCGGCATGAAGTTCGCCGATTCACCCAAGGCGGTTGCCCAAGCCGCCGACGTGACCTTCACGATGGTCACGAACGCGGCCGCACTGAACGCCGTAACCGAAGGCCCGGATGGCCTGCTCGCCGGCATTTCTTCCGGAAAATATCACGTCGACATGAGCACGGTGAGCCCGGAAACAAGTCGCGCGCTCGCCGCCAAAGTGCGCGAAAAGGGCGCGGATATGATTGACGCGCCGGTCTCCGGCAGCGTGATCACATTGCAGCAAGGCAAGCTTTCGGTGATGGTCGGTGGCCGCAAGGAAACATTTGAGGCCCTCAAGCCTCTGCTTCTGGATATTGGTCCGAAAGTTACTCGCGTCGGCGACAACGGTCTCGCCCTCTCCATGAAGATCGCAGTCAATCTCAGCCTGGCTGTGCAGATGCTTGCGTTTTCGGAGGGCGTGCTGCTAGCCGAGAAAAGCGGCATCCCGCGTGAAGTTGCCGTCGATGTTCTGGTGCACAGCGCAGTCGCATCGCCCATGATCCAATATCGCGGTCCCTTTGTGCTTCAGCAGCCGGAAGAAGCGTGGTTCGACGTCAACATGATGCAGAAAGACATGCTGCTGGCCCTGGAGATGGGCCGCAAGCTGAACGTGCCCGTTCCCACCACCGCGGTGAGCAATGAATTCCTGACCGCCGCGCGAGGTATGGGCTGGGAGAAGCTCGATTTCGCGGTCGTATTCGATGTGTTAGCGCGCATGTCGGGGGTCGAAAAATGACGGGACCGCAAATGACCGGACCGCAAAGCACCACTGCCGCCAACCTGCGCGAAGCGCAGCGCGATGCCGGCTTGTGGCTGAGCATGTATCGCAAGATGCTCGCCATCCGCTTGTTTGAAGGGCAAGTGAACGAACTCTACACGCGCGCGCTCATGCCGGGCCTCGCGCACCTTTATATCGGAGAAGAAGCGGTCGCCGTGGGCGTGTGCGAAGCGCTCGACCGCAGCGATTACATCACCAGTACGCATCGCGGCCATGGACATTGTTTGGCGAAAGGCGCCTCCCCCGATCGAATGTTCGCCGAACTGCTGGGCAAGAAAGCCGGGTACTGCAAGGGCAAGGGTGGATCCATGCACATTGCAGACCCGGCGACCGGCAATCTGGGCGCGAATGCAATCGTCTGCGGCAGCGCTGGCATCGCTACAGGCGCGGCATTTTCCGCCAAGCGATTAGGCAACGGCCGCGTTGCCGTTTGCTTCTTTGGAGAAGGCGCGCTTGGCCAGGGTGTGCTTTACGAGGAAATGAATCTCGCCCAGCTCTTCAAGCTCCCCGTGATTTACGTTTGCGAAAATAATCTCTACACGGAATACACCCACTACACCGAAACGACCGCCGGCGATATTTTGATGAGAGCGGGCGCGTTTGGTCTCGAAGCCGCGAGCGTCGACGGTCAGGATGTGCGCGCCGTTCATGCTGCCGCATCCAAACTTGTGGCGCGGGCGCGCAGCGGAGCCGGTCCTGCGTTTTTGCTTTGCAATACCTATCGCTACCACGGGCATCACGTCGGCGACATCAACCGCGAGTATTACCGCTCCAAAGCCGAAGAACAAACCTGGAAAACGGATCGTGATCCGATTGCGAATTTTAAGAAGTGGCTGCTCGCGCAGCAGATCGCCGATGCAGCCGCGCTCGACCGGATGCAAGCTGAACTCGAAAGCGAAATGCAGAAGGCTGTTGACTTCGCGATTGCGGCGCCCTACCCGGCTCCCGGCGAAGTGAACGAGGACGTCTATGCCTGAAGCCGCCGTGGGCGCGCGGGAGATCACCTTCGCGCAGGCAATTCGCGAAGCGCTCGCCGAAGAAATGCGGCGCGATCCCACCGTTTGCATCATGGGAGAAGACGTAGCCGAAGCGGGTACTCCCTTCAAAGTGCTTTCCGGCCTGGTAGAAGAATTCGGCAAAGACCGCGTGCTCGATACGCCGATCTCCGAGGCGGGATTCACCGGCCTCGCCGTGGGCGCTGCCATGACAGGGCTGCGTCCCGTGGTCGACATCATGTTTGGCGACTTCATCACGCTGACCATGGACCAGATGGCGAATCAGGCCGCAAAAGTTCACTACATGTCGGGCGGCAAATGGAAAGTTCCAATGGTGATGCGCACTACGATGGGTGCCACTCGGCGCTCCGCCGCGCAGCATTCGCAATCGCTGCATGCCTGGTTCTGTCACGTTCCGGGATTGAAGGTTGTGTTGCCTTCGACGCCGTATGACGCCAAAGGATTATTGAAGGCCGCCATTCGCGACGAAAATCCAGTCGTATTTTTCGAAGACAAAATGATGTACAAACTCAAAGGCCCGGTGCCGCCCGAGGATTACACGGTCCCCCTGGGCGGCGCCGATATCAAACGCGTGGGCGAGGACATCACTTTGATTGCGACCAGCAGCATGGTGCAGGTTGCGCTCGAAGCGGCGGCGTTACTGAAAGAAATCGGGATCAGCGCTGAAGTTGTCGATCCGCGCACGTTGTGGCCGCTCGACGAAAAGACCCTGATTGAATCGGCGCAAAAAACGTCGCGGGCGATTGTGCTCGACGAAGGCTATGAACGCTACGGCGTCACCGCCGAACTTGCATCGGTGATCGCCACTGGCGCTTTTTACGATCTGGATGCTCCGGTCAAACGCATGGGCGCAATGCACGTTCCAATTCCGTTTTCACCGCCATTGGAAGATGTCACCGTGCCCACCGAGCAAACGGTATTCGAAGCCGCACGCGAAATGTGCAGGAAGTAGCAAAGATTGAGTCGGAGGTGCGAGGTCAGATTACAGAGGAAAGAACGCTGAAACGCGAGGCCCTCCCCCATTGGTTTTTCACCTCTGCAATCTGACCTCTAACCTCCGACCTGTTCTTTAAGGAGAATCTATGGCTCTGCCAACTTATGGAACGATGGCGGTGGATTGGGAAAACCGCGTGGATTTCGACCGCCTGCGCCGCGAACGCCTGCAAAAGGCGAAGGATCTGCTGGCCAAGTCGGAGATGGGATCGCTCCTGTGTTTCGACATGAATAATGTCCGCTACCTGACCGCGACGCACATCGGCACCTGGGCGCAGGATAAGGCGAATCGGTTTACGCTGCTTCCGCAAAATGATGAGCCGATCCTGTGGGACTTCGGTTCGGCGGCCAGACATCATCAGTTGCACTGTCCGTGGCTGGGCGAGCGCTCGCGCCCGGGCATTTCCATGCTGCGCGGCGCAATGACGCCAGAGATGGGGCGTGCCGAAGATGTCGCTAGGAAGATTCGCATTGAACTCGAAATGCGCGGCCTGCATAAAGAGCCAGTCGGCATCGACATTATCGAGCTGCCGGTGCTGTTCGCGCTGCAAAAAGAAGGAATCAAAGTCGTCGATGGACAAGCCCTCATGTCGGAAGCGCGCCTCATCAAAACACGCGACGAGATCGCCCTGCTCAATACTTCGGCCATGATGGTCGACGCCGCCTATGACGAGCTGTATCGCGCAATGAAGCCGGGCATGAGCGAAAACCAGGCCGTGGGACTGGTAAGCAAGGTCCTCTACGATCTCGGTTCCGAATACGTAGAGGCCGTGAATGCGATCTCGGGCGAACGCTGCAATCCCCATCCGCACGTTTTTTCGGATCGTGTGCTGCGCCCCGGCGATCCCGTGTATTACGACATTTTGCATTCCTACATGGGTTATCGCACCTGCTACTACCGCTGCTTCACCATCGGCTACGCTTCGCACGCGATGAACGATGCGTATAAGCGATGCCGCGAATATCTCGATGCGGCGATTGAGCTCGTGCGCCCGGGCCGCACCACGGCGGAGATTGCCGCCGTATGGCCGAAGGCGCAGGAGTTCGGCTTCCCCAATGAAGAAGCCTGTTTCGCACTGCAGTATGGGCACGGCATCGGGCTGGCCATTTGGGAGAAGCCCGTAATCAGCCGGCTGGTTTCGTTCGATCATCCCTGCGAAATCAAGCCCGGCATGGTGTTTGCGCTGGAAACGTTCTGGCCCTCGACCGATGGCTGGAGCGCAGCCCGCATAGAAGAAGAAATCGTTGTCACTGAAACCGGCCACGAAATCATCACGCGCTTCCCGGCCGAGCAACTGCTGGTGGCCGGAAGACACTACTTCACCGTGGACGGTCCCCTGCCGGCGATTCGCGAGACCGAGAACGGCCCAAGCAAACGCGTGCGCGAGATGATCGAAGCAAGCTCGCGGCAGGAACGCGTAGTGGTAGGCGACTGATTCATAAAGACGAGGATTGACAGGTTGCTAAAGAACTCGATTCACGGCGGTTTTGGGAAGGGCACGTGTTCCACTCGTGCCGCTAAGCCACTGAGCATAGACTCGCGCTTCAGCGCCTGGGGGCGGATTCTGACGCCTACAATCGCTTTTTCAGCAAGCTCTTGATGCGTCTGGTGCGAACGGCGCGTTGAGACGAGACAACCTCGTCTTGACAGAAATTCCAAGTCTGCAACCATGGCAATCAGCGTCGTCATGCCCGCGTTCGAAATGGCCCAGGAAACTGGGAAGCTCATTTCGTGGCTGAAAAAAGAAGGCGAGTCCGTTGCCAAAGGCGAGCCGCTGCTCGAAGTCGAAACCGACAAGGCGGTGATGGAGGTCGAGTCACCCGGCGAGGGCGTTCTTGCCGGTGTGAAGGTCGAAGCCGGAGCGGAAGTTCCGGTCGGGCGCACGATCGCATGGATCGTTCGTCCCGGCGAGGTCCCGCCCAAGGATGATGACGCTACGCAGTCGGGAAGAAAGATGACGGCCGCCGTCGGAACTGCAGCGCCGGCCGATCATCGG
>JBAVYO010000125.1:0-14563 GCA_049698855.1 Terriglobales bacterium | reverse complement strand
TTCATGAGCAGGTGCTGTTCCTCGGCAAGCAGGATCAGGTGCGCGAGAAGCTCGCAATCTCAGATGTAATGCTGATGCCCAGCGAACTTGAAACCTTCGGTCTGGCGGCGCTTGAGGCGATGGCCTGCGAGGTTGTCCCCATCGCGACCCGCGCCGGAGGGGTGCCCGAACTCATTGAGCACGGAGTTACCGGATTCCTCGCCGACGTCGGCGATGTCGACACGATGTCACGCTATGCAATTGAATTGCTCGGGGACGAGTCGGCTCTTCGGGCGATGGGCAAACGCGCGCGCGACGCGGCCCGCGACAGATTCTGCGCTTCTAAAATCATTCCCCTTTACGAAGCGTTTTACCAAAAGGTGCTGGCGAGAGCGTCGTAGCAGTCATCAACTCTTCGGCGTGCGGCAGAATGGGCAGGCGCAAGCGAATCAGCGTTCCGCCTCCTTCGCGTCCGTCGATGATCATTCTGGCCGCGTCACCGTAAAGCACTTTCAACCGCTCGGCCACATTCGCCATCCCGATCCCACCGCCCTCGGAGCCGGAATTGGCTGGTTGCTGAGTTGCGCCGATGCCCACGCCGTCATCCTCCACTTCAATGACCAGCCGCGACTTGATTATCCGGCTCCGTAAAATAATGCTGCCGCCCTCGATCTTCGGCGCAAGCCCGTGCTTGATGCAGTTTTCCACCAGCGGCTGCAAAATCATGCTCGGCACCATGGCCTCAAGCGAGGCGGGATCGAGATCCTTCACCACCTTCAGCTTGTCGGGCCCGAAACGCACCACTTCAATATCGAGGTAATTGTCGATAAACTCCACTTCTTCGCACAGGGGAACAAACGAATCCGTGCTATGCAGCAGACGCCGAAGGATAGTTGCCAGTTTCAGGATCATCTCGCGCGCTGTGTCCGGGTCAAAACGCACCAGCGAAGAAATGGAATTGAGAGTGTTAAATAGAAAATGCGGATTGATCTGATTCTGCAACGCCATCAAGCGCGCCTGCATCAACAACCGCTCCTGCTCTTCCAGTTTGATTTCAATGCGGACGTTGTTGAAAATCTTCAACTCCGTGCCGACGGCGACAACCGCAGTGAGGTAGATCAGTCCTTCAACCCACAGGCTTGGACTTTCGAGGCAGAAAATCGCAGAAGGCCGGAACGCATGCAATTGTGTTTGAAGAAGACGCAGTGCGAGAATGGTGAAGAAGAATGTGACCTGCCAGTCGAAAACGCGCGGCCGCGGCAGATTGCGCCTGATCCACCGGTAAATGCTGAGATCCACAAACGGAGAGAATGACCAGATATCGTCCTGCTCCGGCGCAAACCGCCGCAATTGTCCTGCGACGATCCCGGCGAAAACATTGAACGGCAGGGCCATCCACTCGCCGTGCAAAACGGCTGGCAGTGCCATCAGAGAGCCGCCAACGCCACCACACAACCGCCCGCCAATCACTCCCAGCAGCAACGTCGATTCGAAGGCAAGATCGCCAGCCACAAAGCTGCGGACGCTGAAGCGAATCCATACGCCGAGTGCCATCGGCAGGCCCATCCATAGCGCCAGATAAATTTTCTGCCGCGTCGTCCGTTGCTCGCGGAAGAGCAATTTGCGGAACTCTTTGGAGCGCCCGAGCACGGTCGAGACCGTAGCGGCCACGCCCAGCTTCAGAAGCAACGTAACGAGGATGAGGCGCTGTTCAAGCATCGATTGGATCGGCTATGACGTGCGCTGTTTTGCCGAGCAGCTTCCGATTGTACTTGCCGCCTGCCGCAAAAGCTGCTGCACATCGCAGCCGGCTGGGACGCCGCCCTGGGCAAAGTCTTTGCTGCCTCCGCCGCGCCCGCCAACTGACGACAACACCTGCTTCAGGAGCGCGCCCATGTCCGCGGTCACGCCTGCCGATTGCGCGAACACAAGCCCGGCAGGCTGGACAGTGCTGCCAACCAGCGCGATTGCTGGTACTCCAGCGCGTGTGACCTTCTGCGCAAACAGCTTGGCAAAAGTAGTGTCGTGATCGGAAAACGTGCGCAGGATGACGCGCGGTGCCGATGCGTCCTTCTGGCCATCGCCCGATGCCAACGCCGCTTCTGCCATCGCCTGCGCCAACTGCTCCAAGGCATCTTCCCGCTGCCGGCGGAGCGCTTTCGACTCTTCGGAACTCTTGCGAATCATCGCCGGCACATCGCCCAATTGCGCCGAGTACAGTGCGGCCGCTTCCGTCAGAGTCGCGTAATCCCGGCGTGCCACGCGTACGGCCCGCGCCCCGCATACGAACTCCACTCGGATACCCTGCCGTGTCTTCTCCGTCTTTCGCAGCAGTATCGACCCGATTTGCCCGGTCATCCCGACATGCGTTCCTCCACAGGCCGAGAGATCGAAGTCCGCAATTTCAATCAGCCGCAGCTCATCCCGCGCTGTTGGAGGCAACTTTCGCAGCCCCAGTTTTTCCGCTTCCTCGCGCCGCACATACCGGATCCGCACCGAACGATTTTCAAACACAATTTCATTCGCGCGCTTCTCTGCTCCCGCCACTTGTGCGGCGCTAAGCGCGTCGGTAGCCAAGTCAATCGAGCAATAATCCTCGCCCATGTGAAATGAGACTGTAGAAAACTGGTAAAGCTCAATGAACGCCGCCGACAAAACATGCTGCCCCGTGTGCTGCTGCATGTGATCGCGCCGCCGCTCGGGATCGACGACTCCGTGAACGCTGGCGCCGGAGATGAGCGAATCCGTGCTCCCCTCGCCGACGGGTGGCTTTACTGGCGCCTCCAGGTAATGCACCACGCGCCCATCTTCCGCATCGGCAACTTCGGTGATTCGCATCCGTTCGCCTGAGGCTAGTGTGATCCATCCCGTATCGTGAACCTGGCCGCCGCTGGTGGGATAGAACGCACTTTCACGAAGGATAATCGCTGGGCGCGCTCCCTCGCCCGCGACATCGGCCAAGGGATTCGTCACCGCTTCCACGATGGAATCGAATTCCAGCAAGTCCGACTGGTCGTAATAGAGACGCTTGGTCATAAAGAAAACAACGGCGCTTCGCGCCACGCCTGAAAGACAAACGCAGCAAAAAAAGAAAAAGCCAGGCACCGGCGATCCACTGCACACGAAAGAGCCCGTTACCGTTGCTTCCTTCCGGACCTGGCGGGGTTGGCGGGAAAACGTCGCGCGGAACCGATGCCTGACCTCTCATAGTAACAAGAAATCGTGCCGCTTCGCAGAGTCGTCGTAAGCTTGTTTCAGAAAGTTTCGCGCCGACGGCCGCACGATCCGCCCGGTCCCGATAAAATACCGACGGATAATCTTCTCTATATGAAGCGACTGCTTGCAGTTTCTATACTCTTCGTCCTGCTTCCCTTCTCCACAACCTTCTTTCCTAAGACTTCGGCGTTCGCGTTGTTCGCACAAGAGGCCAAGAACAACGATTCGTACAAGCGCACGCTTGACCGGCTGGAATCGTTGAGTCATGCACCCCAACCGGAATGGCGAATTCACAGCGACATTCAACACCCGGAATTGCCGTCGCTGAACGACTCCGCCTGGCAGGTGCTCAAAGTCAAGGACCACTGGAAAGGGTCTCGCGTGTTCCGGCGCCGCATTGTCGTTCCTGAAAAGGTCCATGGCTACGACGTTCGTGGTTACCGGATGACGCTCGATCTATCGTTCCACAGCGAAGACACCATCCTCATCTCCTTGTTCGTTAACGGTTCGCTGATCTCGCGTGGAGACGAAGACACCACGCTGCCCGTTCTGCTTAGCGACAGCGCGCAGCCTGGTCAACAGTTTTTGATTGCCGCCCGCGTGGATGCAGGCGACGAAGACGCATGGCTTGACGATGCCCAGTTGCGATTCGAAGCGCCAGCGAACCGGCCCGATCCGGACGCTCTGCGGATGGAGATACTTTCCTCGCTTCCTATAATCGCGGCTTACGCGGATGGGAGGTCGGAGCGTGAACACATCCTTGACGAAGCGGTCAAAGCGATAGATTTCGATTCGCTCGAAAAGGGCGACCAGAAGGGCTTTAACGCCTCGCTGCGGCTGGCGCAGTCGAAGCTCGAGGCGCTGCGGCCGTGGATGAGACAGTTTACGATTCGGGCCGTCGGCAACTCGCACATCGATATGGCTTGGCTTTGGCCGTGGACCGAAACCGTGGAGGTGGTTCGGAACACGTTTCGCAGCGTGCTCGATTTGATGCGCGAGTATCCGGATTTCAAGTTCACCATGTCCTCGGCGCGCACTTACGAGTGGATGGAAGAAAAGTATCCCGACATGTTTCATGAGATTCAGCAGCGCGTGAAAGAAGGGCGATGGGAGATTGTCGGCGGAATGTGGGTCGAGCCTGACCTGAACATGCCAGCGGGCGAGTCTCTGGTGCGGCAAATCCTGGTGGGGAAAGAATATTTTCAGCAAAAGTTTGGAGTCGACCCGAAGATCGGCTGGAATCCCGACTCGTTCGGCTATAACTGGCAGCTTCCGCAGATCTATAAGAAGTCGGGCATGGATTATTTCGTCACACAGAAGCTGATCTGGGCGCACGAGTTCACCACATTTCCTTATAAGTTGTTCTGGTGGCAATCGCCCGATGGAACCCGAATTCTGACTTACTTTCCTCACGATTATGCGGGCGGAATTGACGGGGACAAAATGGCAGAGGATTTGTCGGTTTGGGCGCCCGCGATTTACGGCTCCAATACGAAAGACAATCCCACCATGATGCACTTGTATGGGGTGGGCGACCACGGCGGTGGACCGACTCGTTCCATGCTTGACCATGTCTCGCAGCTGACTGCGCCGAGCGAAGTCTACCCTAAGTTCGAATTCAGCACCGCTGGCGACTTCTTCAAAGACCTCGAGCCAAAACTCCCGTCGTTGCAAGTTCCGACCTGGAACGATGAGCTCTATTTCCAAT
Source organism: Terriglobales bacterium (assembly GCA_049698855.1). Lineage (GTDB taxonomy): Bacteria > Acidobacteriota > Terriglobia > Terriglobales > Acidobacteriaceae > Acidiflorens. The sequence continues at coordinate 9,660 of JBAVYO010000125.1, read as the reverse complement.
ACCACCGCGGAGTGTTGACTACTCAAGCCGAAACCAAGCGGCGCATCCGGCGCAGCGAGGAAAACATTCTGAATGCAGAGCAGGTTTCATCGCTGGCGTATCTGCTCGGCCGTCCGTACCCGCAGGATGAACTTCTGCGCGACTGGAAGCGGCTACTGTTCGACCACTTTCACGACATCATGCCGGGAAGCGGCATTGCGGTGAACTATCTCGACGCGAAACGAAACCTGGAGGATGTTCAGCTTTCGGGAACCGGAATCACGAACGCTGCGCTGAGCGAAATCGTCGCGCATATTGATACGCAGGGCGATGGAGTTCCGGTCGTCGTCTTTAATACTCTCTCGTGGCCGCGAACCGACGTGACGGAAATCTCCGCACAACTTGCGCAGCCGTCGCGCGCCGTTCAGGTGTTCGATGCGGTCGGGAACCGAGTGCCGTCGGAGGTTGTGGATAACGATCCCGCCACGGGGCGCATTCGTATGCTGGTGCTTACGCACCTTCCCGCAATCGGTTATAAGGTCTACTTCGTGCGTGCGGCTTCCAACGCAGATGCGAACGCCGCTTCCGGCTCTGGACCCAATGCGGGTGCAATGCCGGAATTGAAGGCATCATCGGATAGTCTCGAAAACGAATTCGTGCGGCTCAAAATCGACCCGAAAACTGGATGCATGACCAGCTTCTTCGACAAGCACAGTCAAACCGAAGCGCTGGCTCCATCCGAAACCGACACTGGCGGACCGCAAGACCGCGTCTGCGGGAACCTGCTACAGACGTTTGTCGACAAGCCGAAGAAGTGGGATGCGTGGAACATCGATGCGGACTTCGAGAAAACGATGTGGAACCTCGACAAAGCGGACGATGTGAAACTGATAGAAAGTGGACCGCTGCGCGCCGTGATTCGGGTGAAGAACCACTTTCAGAACTCGACCTTCGTGCGCGATATCACGATGTACGCTGGCGTTCCGCGAGTCGACGTGAAGATGAGCGCGGATTGGCACGAGAAACATATCTTGCTCAAGGTGGCGTTTCCGCTCAGCGCGCATAACGACAAAGCCACATTCGAGATTCCTTATGGCTCGATTCAGCGGCCGACGACTCGTAACATTCCGGCAGAAAAAGCCGAGTTTGAGGTTCCAGCGCAGCGCTGGGCCGATATTTCGGACGCGACTCACGGCTTGAGCCTGCTAAACGATTGCAAGTACGGCTACGATGCGAAGGGCAATGTGTTGCGCCTGTCGCTGCTGCGATCGCCGGAATGGCCCGATCCGCATGCGGACGAAGGCCATCATGAGTTCACGTATTCGCTGTTTGCGCATGGCGGAAGTTGGATTGATGCGCAAACCATTCGTCGAGGGTATGAACTCAACTATCAGTTGATTTCCATGTCTGCTTCGAAGCACCAGGGTCAGTTTGCGGCGGAGCACTCGTTTGTTGGGATTGAGCCTGACAACCTTGTATTGACCGCGGTGAAGGCCGCTGAAGATGGCGATGGATTAATTCTCCGGTTCTACGAGTGGGCAGGCAAGGAAGTGGATGCGAAGCTCACACTTCCCGCTGGAGCGCAATCGGCGGAAGAAACGGATTTGATGGAGCATCGGCTCGCCGAATCCGGGGTCGCAGGATCCGCGACTGGAGTTTCGACGATTGGCGCATTGCTTCAGAACAATGTTGTCACCGTTCATACCAAGCCTTATGAGATCAAAACCGTGAAGGTGAAGTTTGCCTTGCCAAAGTCGGAGGCTCTGACGAGTTCAGGCCGTTGAAGGACGAGCGCACATTATTGTCATGCATTGAAGATGAGTGAAGAAATTATTGGCTGAGAATGTTGCTGGTCGAGTTCCCGGCGCTATCCAGAAGTAACCTGCTACCCGCGCGGACGTAACTGCGCGAGACCTCCGTCTCCTAGAGAAGATGATGGGAAGTACCGATAGGGTCCAAAACAGACGTGGAGCCCCGTGAGCGAGACTCGCGCGTACCGCATAGCGGACACGAGTGGGCGCTCAAGGGGGGAGAGGCGAACATGGCCGCGCCAGGAATCCAATTCAATACTGCTATCAGCTTCGATCTCTTCCACCCCAGCATTCGAGAATATATGCAAGGGGTTGAGAAGGCGGCTGCCTCCGGCGATCTGGCGGGCGCTCAGGCGGCTTTTGCTTCTCTCAGTAAAGCGGCGCAAACATTGACGGCGCTACCTCAAGGCCAAGCAGGAATTCCACATTCGCTTCTTCAGAAAGCCATCGAAGCAACAGGAGCAGCTCTGCAGGAAGGCGATGTGGCAGAGGCAGGTACAATCCTGGCAAGGCTGCGGCAGGCCGCTCAGGATTCATCAGGGGCGAGTCAAGATCCAGGTCAGAATGCAGAAGGTTCCCCATTCCCGAGCGTTGAGCAAGTTGCTCCCGGTAGCGACCAAAACCCTAGTGAAGAATCCGCTTCGCCAAACCTCAATATCGAGGCGTGATTCCGCTGCGGGCGCAATTGCGGCTCTGATTCCGTTCGCGGTAGAAAAACACCGAGTAAATCACCAGATTCGGGCAACGCCCAACCGGTGCAAAGAATTCCTTCGCCGCCAATCGGGTATATACTGAAACGTTTTCGGCGCTCCCCTAGCGATCGTGTGGCTAGTCGATCGTCATACTTCCTGCGCCAGAAAGGCGAACCATGGCATCCCCAGCAGTAGAGTTTGCGCGGTCCAATCAACCGCGTTTTATCGATGAACTAAAAAATCTCCTACGTATTCCGAGCATCAGCACGCTCGACGAACACAAAGGCGACGTGCAGAAGGCCGCCGACTTTATTGCCGACGAACTGCGCCGCATCGGCATGAACAATGTTGAGGTCATTCCTACGAAGGGGCATCCGCTGCTTTATGCGGACTGGTTGCACGCTCCCGGCAAGCCGACGGTGCTGATGTATGCGCACTACGATGTGCAGCCGGTCGAACCGCTGGATGAGTGGAAATCGCCTCCGTTTCTGGACAAGGATGCTTATGCCGTGAAGGGCGAAGAAGCGCAGGCTGCGATGAAAGGTTGGACATTGCCTGCCGAGCGCAATGGCAACATCTACGCTCGCGGCGCGGTGGACGATAAAGGCCAGCTGTGGATGGAAGTGAAGGCGCTGGAATCGCTGTTTCAGGCGCATGACGGCAAGCTGCCAATCAATGTGAAAGTAATTTTTGAAGGCGAAGAGGAAGTGGGCGGCGAGTCGATTGCCGAGTACGTCCGCAAGCAGAAAGCAAAGCTGAAAGCCGATTTCGCGCTGGTGTGCGATACGGAATTGTTTGCGCCTAACCTTCCGACGCTGTGCGTGGGATTGCGTGGTCTGGTCTATACGGAGATTGAAGCGTATGGCGCCAACACCGATCTGCACTCCGGCGTGTATGGCGGCGCGGCACCAAATCCGTTGTTTGCGCTGATTGAGATCATCAGCAAGCTGAAGGACTCCAAGGGCAAGGTGCTGATTCCGGGCTTCTACAGCAAGGTGAAAGCGCCGAGCAAAGATGAATTGAAAGCCTGGAAGAGGCTGCCGTTCAATGAAGAGAAATATCGCAAGGCGGAAGTCGGCTCGAAAACGCTGACCGGCGAACCGGGCTTCTCGGTGCTATACCGCACCTGGGCGCGGCCAACGCTTGAAGTACACGGGATGCCGGGAGGGTTCACGGCTCCGGGAGCGAAGACGGTAATTCCGGCGAAGGCGTCGGCAAAGGTTTCGATGCGGCTGGTGCCGAATCAGGATCCGGACGACATCCTCAAACGCTACACGGCGTTGGTGAAGAAGCTCACGCCCAAGGGCATCGAGACAAAAATCAAAGTGCACAGCAAAGGGCCGGCCGGCGTGGTGGGCACGGATAATCGCTTCATCCGTGCGGCCACCGAGGCACTGCACGACACATTCAAGAAGGAAACGGTATTTATCCGCTCCGGCGGGTCGATTCCAATCGTGACCGACTTTCAGGATGTGCTGAAGATTCCATCGGTCATGATGGGGTTCGGGCTGCCCGACGACAATCTGCACGCTCCGAACGAGAAGTTCCATATCCCGAACTTCCACAGAGGGATCGAGACGATCTGCTTGTTCTTTGAGAAGTTAGGGTAAACCTTTAACCGCGGGGACACAGGGAAGCACGAAGGAAGGCCCGGAATTATCCTTCGCTCTGTGTCCTCGTTACTGGTTCCGCTTGGCTTGTGAGCTGTTGTTTCCCGCGTGGCACGTTGCAACTCGAACCCAGCCAGTGACTCGCCGATTCCGCTTCTTCAGGTAAAATAGAGTTTTGAGGCTAATTGGCATGCGCTTTCGGCTGGCCGCTTCGGCGGCGCTGTTTGTGATGGTGGCGTTGGTTTCGGCACCGTGGCTCCAGTCCGAGCCTACGCAGGAGATTCCGCATTTCAACGCGGGTCCGCCCGCGAAGGGCGAGAAGCTGCCGCCGATCCTCACCAAGGATCAGCTATTGGGACCGAATGCTCAATATCCGTATCAGACCCATGCCTATGAGTTGGCGGCCAAGATTCCCAAGGTGCTCTATCAGCAGCCGTGCTATTGCTACTGCGACCGCAGCATGGGACACAAGAGCCTACACAGCTGCTTTGCGGGAACGCATGGCGCCGAGTGCGGGACCTGTTTGAAAGAGCTCTATTACACTTACACGATGTACAAGCAGGGCAAGACGGCGCGCGAGATTCGCGCGGGCATTATCAAGGGAGATTGGAAGCTGGTCGATCTGGAGAAAGCGGCGAGCATTCAGTGAGTGCGCCCGGTTTCGACTTTGCTGATTGGCGAATTGCCGATCGTTGTTCACCGTTTTTCACCACCGATTCGGAATTTCAGCGAAGGTAGTCTTGCGTCAGTTAGTTACTTAAAATTTAGAATGAGGGGCGTTTGATGGCACCGAAAGCGACACCGATAAAGAAGCAGGCGGCGGAAGATCCGCGCCATACTCAGGCAGTCAAGGATTACGAAGTGGGAGTCCGGGCCCTCCAGGAACGCAAGTTCGAAAAGGCCAAAACGAGCCTCCAAAAAGTCCTCGCGGGACCCAATAAATCGCTGGTCGACCGCGCCCAGGTGTACATCGCGAGCTGTGAGCAGCATCTGGAAACGCCGGTGTTGCACTTCAAAACCTCGGAAGAGCATTTCGATTACACGATCTCGCTGATGAACACTGGCGACTACGTGACGGCACGCGAGCATTTCGACAAACTTTTGAAGCAGGAGGCCAAAACCGATTATGTGCTCTACGGATTGGCCGCGCTGCACTGTTTGACCGGCCACGTGGAAGATGCGCTTAAGACGCTCAGCGAGGCTATCGAGGCCAATCCAGCGCTGCGCTTTCAGGCCCGCAACGATGCGGACTTCCAGAATCTGGCGGAGGATCCGCGCTTCACGGAGCTGCTCTATCCCGATCCCGGCGTGGATGAATCGGCAGCGCTGAAGGAAGAGAGCCCCGCTTACTAGCGGAGGCTCCGAGAAAGTATGGTTCCTCCCCAGCGCACGAATCCGCTTGAATCGGCCAACGGAAACGCCGAGCTGCGCGTGGTCGCGATCGGCGGAGGTACAGGACTTTCCACACTTCTCAAGGGACTAAAGCGCTACGTTCTGACTCCGGCGCTGGCGGCGTCGGGCGGAAGTGCGATTCGCGAATTGTCGGGCGTAGTCACGGTCAGCGATGACGGCGGGTCGAGCGGCCGGCTGCGCAAGGAATTCAACATGCTCCCGCCGGGCGATGTGCGCAATTGCATCGTCGCGCTCTCCGAAGACGAGGCTTTGCTCTCTCGCCTGTTTCAGCACCGCTTCCAGAAAGGTTCCGGCCTGGAGGGCCACAGCTTTGGCAACCTCTTCCTGGCGGCACTTACTTCGCTGACCGGGGACTTTGCCGAAGCGGTCAGGTTGTCATCCGAAATCCTGCTTACCCGCGGACATATCTATCCGGCGACAACGTCGAACGTTGAACTTGAAGCTGTTTTTGAAGATGGCTCACGCGTCCGCGGCGAAACGCGGATTACTGCCAGCAAAGGAAAAATTCGGGAGCTGTTTCTGGTTCCTCCTGACGTTCAGCCGCTCCCGCAAACGCTTGAGGCGATCTCGTGCGCCGACCTGATCACGATTGGCCCCGGGTCGCTATTTACCAGCTTGATACCTAATCTGTTGGTTCCCGGAATTGTGCAAGCTATCGTTGATTCACCGGCGGTGAAGATCTATGTCTGCAATCTGATGACGCAGGCAAATGAAAGTTTAGATTTAACTGCGGCCGATCACATCCGAGCCTTGAGCAGCCATGCGCACGCACAGTTGTTTGACTATGCCATGATCAATAACAAGAGCGCCTCCGATGAGATGAAGGCCAAGTACGCGCTGGAGGGAGCTTCGCAGATCGTGGTCGATCTAGATGCTATTGAAGCGCTCGGCGTTTGTCCCGTGCTCGGCGACTATCTCGACGAAGGCGGCGTGGCGAGACATGCCACCGATCGTGTGGCGCGCGACCTGATGTCGGTGATGGCGCAGGCTCCCGACCGGCACGCGAATTCACGCTGAGTGCCTCAACCCTGTCACCGTTAAAGCATGACGGTTCGGGTTATATTGGCTGAACATGCCAAACTCTTCCGTTCGAACTACTAAATCATCTCCTCTCCGCCGGGTGGCGATCGCGATCATGGCGGCGGGAAAGGGCACACGCCTCAAGTCGCGGCACCCAAAAGTACTGCACGAGATTGGCGGCAAACCGATCCTGGCCCACGTGATTGCGTCCGCTGCCAAGGTTGTACCGGCCGCCGACATTTTTGTGATTGTGGGCCATGAGGCGGATCGCGTGCGTGAGGCTGTCAGCGCCACGGGCGTGAACTTTGTTTTGCAAGCCGAGCAGCGAGGCACCGGCCACGCCCTCATGGTTGCACGCGAAGCTCTTGCGCCTTATGAGCAGGTGATTGTGCTTTCCGGCGACGCGCCGCTTATCACTGCCGAGACCGTTCAGAAACTGAGCGCCTTCCACAACGCTCAGAACGCCGCGATGACGCTGCTGACCGCCGATCTTGCCAATCCATTTGGTTACGGACGCGTTCTGCGGAAGAGCGCAAAGAGCGCTGAGGTTCGAGCCATTGTTGAAGAAAAGGCCGCCAACTCAGTGCAGAAGAAGATTCGCGAGATCAATTCAGGCTTTTACGCTTTCTCTGTGCCTGCGCTATACGCTCACATCGGCGACCTTTCTACCGAGAACGCTCACCATGAGTACTACCTCACTGACATGGCAGGAATTTTTCATCGCGCACGCAAGAAGGTCGTCGCAATCAAGACGACTGACGCGGCGGAGGTTCTCGGGAGCAATACGCGGGCTGAGATTGTCGATTTGGATGCGCGCCTGCGGCTGGCGAAGTGCCACCAGTTGATGACCGAAGGCGTGACGATTTTCTATCCCCAGACCTGCGTGATTGACAGCAATGTTGTTGTCGGCCCGGATACCATTATTGAGCCGTTTGTGCAGTTGCTCGGTAAGACGAAAATCGGCGCGGATTGCCGCATCCGGTCTTATAGCATCATTAAGGATTCGGAAGTCGCCGACGGCGTTCTCGTCAACCCCCTTACCGTCACCGACGACGCTCGCATTGGCCGCGGAGCTATAATCGGCCCGTACTCGCGCCTGCGCCCAGGCAGTGACGTTGGAGAAGGCGCGCACGTCGGCAACTTTGTCGAGACCAAGAAGGTCAAGCTGGGCAAAGGCTCGAAGGCCAATCACCTGACTTACCTCGGCGACGCCGAAATTGGCGACGGCGTCAACGTGGGCGCCGGCACCATCACGTGCAATTACGATGGTGTGAACAAACACAAAACGGTAATTGAAGACGGCGTGTTCGTTGGCAGCGACTCGACTCTAGTAGCGCCGGTAAAGATTGGCCGCGGGGCATACGTGGGCGCCGCCAGTTGCATCACTGACGATGTGCCTCCGGATGCGCTTGCTGTAGGACGAGCCCGCCAGATTGTTAAGGAAGGCTGGGCGGCGGAGAAGCGCAGGACGCAGAAGGCCAAATCCAGTTAACCGCGCAGTGCTCGCAGCAGTCGATTCCCCCCCCAAAAAAAACAAGTCCCGGAGGGCTTTCGGGACTTGTCAACCACTCATGATTGGCGAAAAGCAAACGACAAATAGCGATCAGCTTCAGTGCGAAATTGCCGCGAATAGCGGTGTCTGCATCAGCGCCTGAAACTTCTGGTCGTCGCTCTTGAAGTGCATCTGGAGATTGGAGCCGTCCGAATCCACCGAGGCGGCGTCGAAAGCGGCTTTCTCAGCCGACGTGGCATTCATTTTCTTGAAAAGGATGCCCGCTTTCGCCACTGAAGACAAAGTACCGGCAGTCATCGAATCGGACGTCTGCACGTTGAGGTCGAAGGCGATGCCGTTCTGAAAGCTCATGGAGTAGCGCGACGCCAAAATTCGCTTTTTGACCGACTCGTAGTCGGCGATCTTGGCCGCGTCGCCCAGGAAGGAGTGCACCATCGCCTGCGTTCCCTGCTGATCGAGAATGCTCCATACGGGCGCGGCGTCCACGGCCGACATCTGGTTCGCCATGGTGGGGTTCGAATCGAGAGATTCGCGCTTGCCGTCACGCGTATCGAGCGCGCTGTGCAGCGAAGCTTCCATTCCGAAGGCGAGAGTGTTGTCGTCCAGGAACGTCATCACATATCCGTTGGACATTGGATACACAAGGGTGGTGCCATACTTGGTGGCCGAAATCTTCTTCAGCTTCAGCTTCTTCAACACCGCCTTCGCGGAAAACGATCCCTGCGCCACGCACACGGTCTGAATGCCGACTTTCGGTGTGCGAAAGGAGATGAAATTCAGCTGGTCGACATCGTTTTCGGTGTCGATTCCGACGCCCTTGAGTGACGCCTCAAAATCCTTCAGGTCCTGCGGCAGCACCTGATCCTTCAATTTCTGAGCGGTTGGCGAGTCTTTCAGCGACCGATAGTCGACGCCAATCAATTGCTGAATCTCGGACGGCACCAGCGCGCGCGCCGAAGAAGCGATTGGCATCGCCATGCCTGCCACGGCTGACAACATTAGCACCACTAAACAACATTTCTTCATAAAACTCCTCGCAAAGGGGATCTGCACGGATTAGATGCGTCGAACCCGTGCAGCGACGATTAGCTTCTATTCTAGTCCCGATGTTGCAGGCCCACGGGCGCATTTCGGAGGCCGGGCCGGTACCAAAGTGCATTCCCCCGGCCTGTGGGTAGAACGCGAAAAGAATGGCCGTCTTGCGCATGAAAGCAGTCTTACGCTTGTAGCTCGACAACCTTGTTTCTCGTCGCCGTCACAAACGACTCGTCCTTCAGCGAGTCCAGGTTGATCTCCACATTCGCCAATGCCCCAGCCAGCGCGGCTTTTGCCAGCGCAATCGCCGTCGCCAAATCCGACTTCATGTTCGGATTGGTGATCGGGATAAGCTTGCTGGCGATCTGCGAAACTTCGACCACCCGCTCTGCCACGCCCAAGGGAACGCTGGTCGCTTGCTTGAGCGCAGAGTTGATTGCGCCGTCGCCATTCGATGATTCCTTCGCTGCCTTGTACGCCTTCATGACCATGTTGTAGGACTCGGCGTCGGCATCTATGGATGCCTTCAGCTCCTCGCGCAATTGGCTGAGTCGCGCAATCGCCTCGCTGAGCGGAGCCTCATATTG
>JBAVYO010000124.1:0-6279 GCA_049698855.1 Terriglobales bacterium | reverse complement strand
GTCGAAGAGCTTGCCCCGAGCGAAGCCGAAGGGATTCATGCCTTACCAGATCTCCACAGGTCGCGCTGCGATACACTGATAAAGCCCGCTCTGGGAAAGCGGCCTTCAGTTTTCGCAAGTCTCCTCTCGCAAAGAGATCGGCGTGACCGCGGAAAAGTGACGACCGGCGACCACGGACCGGCACTTAATTATGACTTCAAAATTCCGCATTTTTGCTACCTGTGATATCGGTGACACATTCAACATTCTTCGTCAAAAAGGTTATAACCTCGAGGTTTATCCTAAGTCCGACGCTCCGCCCAAGAGTCTCATTATTGAGAAAGTGAAGTCGGGCATAGACGGTCTTATTACCACGCTGCGTGATCCAATCGATGCCGAAGTATTCGCCGCCGGAAATGGCACTCTCAAAGTAGTGGCGCAAATCGCCGTCGGCTTCGACAACATCAACCGTGCCGATGCCAATCGCTATAAGATTCCTTTCACGAATACTGCCGACGTATTGACTGAGGCAACCGCTGAATTCGCCTTCTTCCTGATGGGCGCCTTGGCGCGCAAACTCTGGTCTGCTGAACAGTTGACCCGAGAGAACAAGTGGGGTTCGTGGCATCCGTATTTACCCTTCCTGGGCGATGAAGTCACCGGCAAAACAGTCGCTATCATCGGCACGGGCCGCATCGGCCTTGCCATGATCAAGAAATGCACGGGCTTCGACATGAACATCCTCTGCTTCGATCCCGCCTACGAGAACCGCGACTACATCCATGCCATTCAGGAAATGAAAGACCTGCGCTTCGACCGGGGCATCAGCCGCGAGAAGACTACGATCCGCTACACGACGTTATACGAAGCGTTAAGCACCGCCGATTACATCAGCCTCCACGTCCCGCTGCTGCGCGAAGGTGAAAGCCCCACGCCAACCTATCATTTGGTCAACGAGACGACGCTGCGGATGATGAAGCCTACGGCGATGATCGTCAACACTTCGCGCGGCCCGGTTGTTGATGAGCAAGCCTTGGCCAAAGCGTTGCGCGAAAACTGGATCGCGGGCGCGGCGCTCGATGTCTACGAAAAAGAACCTCTGCCCGCCGATTCGCCTTTACGCGATCCCGCCATCGCCGACCGCTGCCGTCTGCTGCCGCATTTCGCCAGTGCCGCCCGCATCACCCGCTTATCGTCCGATCCCGAGAAAGGTATGGCCGGCCGTTGTGTGCAAGGCCTGCTCGATGTGCTCGAAGGGAACTATGGAGGCGACATTACCAAGATGCCGTATGTGGTGAACAAAGAAGCCTTCGGAAAATAAGAGTCGGCTGTGTCTGGAACAAGTAGTTGAGTCGGGAGCGGCGTGTTTATGTGGAGACGTGCGACTCCTGCCCGTCCACGCGTAGCCACGCTCCGCCGTCGTGTCCATGCAGCGGTCCGTCGTCCTGCAGCGGTCTGTGGTCCTTGTCGCTGGCTGCTCTTACCTGTTACTCTCGCCCTTCGCTGATTTTTATGAAAACTATTAAATGGATTCTCGCCTGCATTTCCTGCCTATCGTTGCTTTCTCATGCCCAACTGAACGACGCCACGCGCCTCAAGCTCTTGCCCGCGCCCAAAGAAGTTCGCATGGCCGAAGGCAAACTCGTCATCAAGCCCTCGACCACGATTCTCATCGGCAACGCCGAAGACCGCCTTGCCGCCGAAACGCTGCAGCAAGAGATCCACGAGCGTACAGGCATAAAACTGTCCATCGAGACCGTGACGTCTGCGCCCAAAACATCTGGCCACATCTCGCTGGGGCGCTTTGCCGACCGAGGCCTCGCAGCCTATCTCGAGTCGCAGGGGATTGAGACCGGCGCCGATCTCGGCGCGCAGGGCTACGTGCTTCGCGCCAGCGCCAGCGGCGTCATCGTGGCCGCCCGCACCGCGCAGGGAGTTTTTTATGGAGCGCAAACGCTTCGTCAGCTAGTTCACGAAGAAGAAGGATCGGACGCAGGCGAGCCGGATCTTGCCTCCGGCACGGAGCAGGCGGGAGCGCCCGTCACACACGAGCACTCGAAGTCCGCAGCAGGGAAGTCAACGCGGCTTTTCATCCCAGCCGTGACTATCCGCGACTGGCCCAGCATGGAGTGGCGCGGCGTTTCCGACGACATGAGCCGTGGCCCGATCCTCTCTCTCGATTACCTGAAATTCCAGGTCCGCACATTAGCCGAGTACAAGGTCAATCTCCTCGCTTTCAACATGGAGAATACTTTCGATTTCCAAAGCCAGTCGCTAGTCCCTCCGAAGGACGCCGCGCTCACTTCCACCGAAATCAAAGAACTGGTGACTTATGCGGAAAAATATTTCATCACGATCATGCCCGAGCAGCAGACCTTTGGCCACCTTCATCAATTTCTGAAATACGAAATCTACTCTGACGCCGCCGAAACGCCGCACGGCCACGTCCTCACGCCAACCAATCCGCAAACGTATGATTTCATCCGTAAGGTCTACGGCGAAGTCGTTCCGCTGTTTCCCGGCCCGTTTTTTCATATCGGCGCCGACGAGACGTTCGAACTGGGACTGGGACAAACCAAAGCGCTCGCCGATAAAGAAGGCCTGGGACGCGTCTATCTTGATCACCTCCAAAAGGTATTTGAGATCATGCGGCCCTATCACAAGCAGCTGATGTTCTGGGGCGACATCGCGGTGAAGTATCCAGAACTCCTCAGCATTCTGCCCAAGGACATGATCGCGGTGCCATGGGACTACGATCCCAAGCCCAGCTTCGAAAACATCATCACCCCCTACACCAATGCCGGTCTGCGGGTGGTCGTTGCCCCTGGAGCCAACAACTGGAACTCGATTTGGCCCGATTTTGGCTCCGCATTCATTAACATTCGCAACTTCGTGCGTGACGGTCAAAATCATCAGGCGCTCGGTGAGCTCAATACGATTTGGCACGACGACGGCGAGACCATCACAGATATGACATGGCCCGCGCTGGTCTTCGGGGCGGCGGCGGGATGGCAGCCAGGCGAGTCGAACATAGACGACTTCAAGAAGAGTTACGACTGGGCCTTTTATCGCAATAGCGATTCCACATTTATGGATGCAATTGACAATCTCGATCTTGTGCATCCAATTGTCGCTCCGCTTAAACTCGATTCGACCGATGAGCTTTTCTGGTCCAATGGGTTTAGCAGCAACGGAGCGGCATTAGCCGCGCAAGCCGCGCCGTCCATGCACAACCTTCGCCTGGGCGCGGAACATGCGATCCAGTCGCTGCAACTCAATCAGGCAAAGGCGAGAGTCCACAGCGAGACGATCCCCGATATGCTCTTCGCCGCCTGGAGGCTGGACACTCTTGGGATGAAGATTCAGTTCACGTCTGAAATGAATTCTTACTACTGGGATGCCTACCAGAATCAGTCCGATCCAGCTCGCGTGGAGCACGACCTGGAAGAGATCATGGAAACCAATGGCCGCCTCGAAAGCCTGCGCGACGCGATTACTCAGCTGCGAAAAGCCCACGCCGAAGCGTGGCTTCGCGAGAATCATTCGTACTGGCTGGACAACGTCACGGTGCGCTACGACAATCTCGCGGCGCAACTCCAGGCGAAAGTCGTAGCGGTAATAGAGGCGCGACGGCAGTATTCGACGACGAAAACATTGCCGCCCCCGGAACAGCTGGGATTTTTTGTGAAGCCTTGAGTTCGTCTTTTGTGTCAAAAGCATCAACATTTAAGCTATGTTTTCCACCCGCACAAACTGGCGTCTTGCGCCCAACGCGCTCAGCCGTGTGTTGAGGGACGTGCGCGCTTCCGGGCAGGAGATTTTCGACCTCACCATCTCGAACCCCACCGAAGCGGGTGTACGTCCCGATCCCGATGTTGTGCTTGCCGCGCTGGTCAATCGGGAAGCTATTCATTACGATCCACAACCGCGCGGCCTGCTCGAAGCCCGCAATGCCGTTTGCCAATACTATCGCGAAGCGCATCGCGTTTTCGATCTCGATCCCGAGCGGCTGGTTCTAACCACTAGCACCAGCGAGGCGTATTCCTACGTCTTTCGCCTGCTGTGCAATCCGTCGGACGAGGTCCTGGTTCCCAAGCCCAGTTATCCGCTCTTTGAGTTCCTCGCCGATCTCTGCGATGTCAAGCTGGTTCCTTATCCACTTATCTACGATCACGGATGGCAAATCGACTTCGACTCGCTCTACAAGGCGGCGACTTCCCGCTCGCGAGCGGTAATTCTCGTCCATCCCAATAATCCAACTGGCTCCTATGTTTCCGAGTCGGAGACGCTGGCTCTGAACGCCTTTTGCCGCGACTACGGAACGGCTCTGATCGTCGACGAAGTGTTTCTCGACTACGCGCACGACGGTGCTTCGCGTCCCAGCTTCGCGGCGAACGCGGATGCCCTTACGTTCACACTTAGCGGAATTTCCAAAATCTCCGCACTGCCGCAGATGAAGTTCGCATGGGTTGCGGCCAGTGGTCCCGAGCAGACAGTTACCGGAGCGTGTGCTCGGCTCGAAGTCATCGCCGACACGTTTCTCTCAATGAATGCGCCCATTCAGCTCGCGGCTTCGGTGTTCCTCGAACAGCGCAAAGCGATTCAGCCAATTCTGCTTGATCGTTTGCGCGCCAATCTTTCGGAGCTTGACGCTCTGCTCGTCCATTGTCCGGCTTGTACAAGGCTTCAGGTCGAAGGCGGATGGTACGTCGTGTTGCGCGTCCCAGCACTTGAAAGCGACGAAGACCTTGCCATTCGCCTGTTGCGCCACGCGAATGTCAGCGTTCATCCCGGTCACTTCTACGATTTTGCCGGAGAAGGCTATCTCGTTCTGAGCCTGATCACCGAACCAGCAGTGTTCCGCGAAGGCATAGCGCGTTTGCTTCGGTTTGTAGCCAGCTAGCCATCACGATTACGCGTGGTATTCTTTTGCCGTTCCATGCAGGAGTCATAATGTCTTTTACTCGCCGTGGATTCATCGAGTCCGCAGTTGTTGCTTCACTTGCTACCAGTCTTAGCGCATCCGATCAGAACGCGAATGAAGCCAAGTTCGAATTGCTCAAGTCCGGCGAACCGACACGCATCGGCAAGCGGCCAATCATTGTCTGTGCCAACAACGGCCTCAATTATCTCGACGACGCATACGCGTTCCTCAAAAGCGGCGGCGACACGCTTGATGCTGCGATCCGCGTTGTCAAAGGTCCTGAAGACGATCCGAATGACGACTCGGTTGGACTCGGTGGATTGCCCAACGAAGAAGGAGTTGTTGAACTCGATGCGTGCTGCATGCACGGACCAACGCGACGCGCAGGTTCTGTCGGCGGAGTGCGAAACATTAAGAATGTTTCCAAGGTCGCGAAGGCTGTGTTCGAGAACACAGGACATGTGATGCTTGTCGGCGAAGGTGCGGAACGCTTTGCCGTTTCCGTTGGCTTTCCGCGCGAAAATCTGCTTACCGAACACTCGCGGAAAGTCTGGTTGTTGTGGAAAGAGAATCATTCCACAGAGGATTGGTGGGGACCAAGTTTGGCCGATCCAAACTGGAAGCCGCCTGCGAGTTCTCCTGACGCGCAACCTCAATCGCAGCTCGATGAAAACCGCATGCGTCTATGGCAGGACCGCATACAGCGCCTTGACAAAGCGGCCGCTGGACTTGGCATCGAGCCGGAATTTCGCATGGCTGCGATTCGCCGCGTACTTTTTCCTCCGACTGGAACCATTCATTGCTCGGCGCTCAACGACAAGGGAGAAATGTCTGGCATCACGACTACGAGCGGTCTCGCCTTCAAACTTCCTGGCCGTTGCGGCGATTCGCCGATCATCGGAGCTGGTTGCTACACCGATCAGGATGTGGGATCTGCGGGCGCGACTGGCAGCGGAGAAGAGAACATCAAAGTTGCGGGAGCTCATACCATTGTCGAAAACATGCGGCATGGAATGTCGCCGCTTGACGCTGGCATGGACGCGCTGAAACGTATCGTGCGCAACTTTAACAACGACATGACTCGGCTTCGCTTCATGGACATGACTTACTACATCCTGCGCAAAGATGGAGCTTACGCTGGCGTTTCATTGTGGGAAGGTTACTCAAAGAATGAACGCCACAAAATCGCCGTCCACGATGGAACGCGCCGCTCCGAAGAAACAGTTGCCATGTTCAAAGGCTTCTCGCAGGAGTTTCCGCCGGTTCCTGTTCTCTAGGGGGAAGAACGTATCAATCATTTTGATAACTAGAAAATTATTCCCCCCTCCCCCCTCCCCCCCTACCCATTTCCGTCTAAACTATTGAAAGCGCGATTG
>JBAVYO010000123.1:0-6219 GCA_049698855.1 Terriglobales bacterium | reverse complement strand
GCACAAAATAATGACCGCTGGGAACGATGAGCTGGTGATCCTCCACCAGCCGCGGCATTTCTTTCCACCATTTGGCATCGACGCCATAGTCCGGCACCTCGGTGCGCGGGAAATCGTCGCGGTAGGGATCGCGCAAATTGGTGATGTATTGTACGTAGGGTTCATCCAGCGCAGTGCCGTTGACGTAAACGCGTTTATTGATCAATCGCAGCCGGTCTCCTGGCACCGCCACCACGCGCTTTACGAAGGCTTGCTCAGGATGAACCGGATAATGAAAAACCACGATATCGCCGCGGCGGATTTTTCGGTACGGCAACAGGCGGTCCCAGATTCCGCCAATGCCATAGCAGAGTTTGTCCACCAGCAGGTAATCGCCAATCAGCAGTGTCTGCTCCATCGATTCGGATGGAATCGTGAACGCCTGCGCCAGGAACGTCACCGCGAAAACCGCGATGACGACGGTTCCTGCAACCGATTGAATGGTGGCCGGCCAATCCCCGCTAAAAAGCTTCTCACTCCACGACATAAACTACACTGCGTCTTTCTCGCCGAGAGGCCGCGCTTCCTGCGCTTGCTTGGATAGATGTTCCAGCACCTGGCGTGCTGCTTCCTGTTCCGCCCGTTTCTTGGTAGCCCCCTGCGCGCGTCCCACGAATTGCGCTACTCCCGGCTCAGGCAACCTCACTTCCACCGTAAAGATCTTTTTATGCTCCGGGCCCTCCTCTTTCACCAGAACGTAAACCGGCTGCGTCTTGCCACTCGCCTGCAATGTCTCCTGCAAGGCTGACTTGAAATCCATCACTGGAATGGCGCTGGCTTCCAGATTCATGTGCGCCAACTCCGGCTCCACAATGGCGCGAAGAATAAAATCGCGGGCCACAGTCCATCCGCCATCCAGATATAACGCCGCCAGAATCGCCTCCAGCGCGTCCACCAGCAGACTGGCCTTGCCCCGGCCGCCGCTTCTTTCCTCGCCGCGTCCCAGACGCATGTATTCGCCGATCTGTAGTTGCTCGGCTACCTTGAGTAGATGCCGTTGGCCAACCAGATGGGCGCGAAGCTTGGAAAGCTGTCCCTCGCCGAACTCCGGAAAACGATGGAATAGCGTCTCGCTGGTGACCAGCCCGAGCACGGCATCGCCCAGAAATTCGAGCAATTCATTGTCGCCGCTGCCCATCAGGCCATGGGATTGACCCGCAGCCTGTACTTCGCGGGCTTGCGAACTGTGGGTGAGGGCCTGTTCGATGAGTTCCCGGCGCTGGAAGCGGTATCCCAGGCTTTCTGCCAGCGCCATGATTTCACGTGACTTCATCACACTCGAGGCGCAGCCGCCTGCTGTCTCTTCTCACGCCGTCAGTTCTTCGGAGGCTGGCTCGGAGTCGGGGCCGGTGCCGTACCGCCGGTAAGTGCCACTAGACGGTCCCGCTCGCGTCGCGCCGGCGTGCCCATGGGAGTGTTATCTTGCGTCATGTCCACGGCTCGGTTTGCAACCTTGAGCGCCTCGGCATACTTTCCCTGCTTGTCCAGCGACAGCGCCAGCCGAAGCACGTCCAGCGCATAGGGTTCGCTGGGAAATGCGTCAATCGCCTTCTCGAAGTCGGTTTGAGCAGCGGGAAACTTATCCCGGTTGTACTCGATCGCGCCCATGGTCGAATACGCTTGGGAACGCAGGCCCGACTTATACGCGTCCAGTTTGTCCTGCGGCGTCCCCGGTGGCACGCTGACGTCCGTGTCGATGGTTTGCAATGCTTTTTGCGCCATCTTTACGCCTTCATCAAAACGCTGGTCCTTGTCGATGTCGGAATCGCGAGTCCTTTCCGCAATGACTTCGGCGACCGTTGTTAACGCCTCGGGATCGTCCCCATCAATGCTGAGCACCTTCCGGCCCATCGCTTCCGTCTTTTCCGCATTGTTGGCTCTTTGGTACATGCGCATCGCGTTCTTGTAGAGCAGAACCCGCAATTCGCTGTCGGGGAATTTGGTGGAAAAATCGTCGGCGGCCTTTTCCAGAGCAGCCGGGTCCGTATTCGCCGACGCCGCTTTCCAGGCGTCGAATTCCGGTTGTGTCTTAGCCTGCGGTGGCCGTTTGGCGGCTGGTTGCGCCGCGCCCGCGGCAGATGCGGGTGGCGTCTGGTCTGCTGCGGGTGGCTGTTGTCCAGCTTGTCCGAAGGTCAGGGCTGCGGCCCAAACCACGAAGCTCAATATTCCTAAAATGACTGCTGCTCGTTTCATGCTCTCCCCCGTAGTTGAAAGGTTCAAGATTTCAGAGTTTCAAGGTCGCAATCGAAAATTGTCTCTGGCAATGGACTTCTTACTTTATCACTCACAGCGGGAAAACCTTGAAACTTTGAAGCGTTGAAGCTTTCGATTCTCTATTCCTGCTGGCGCGTACCTGGAGGCTCGTAAGGCTTCTCAATGCCATTTTGCGCGGCCAATTTTGCCTCTGGCAGGGCCGCGCCCGCCGCGTTCAACGCCAGACGGTACTCTTCCAGCGCTGCCGGCCGATCCTCTTTGAGATCAAAAATGCGTCCCAGATAGATGTGCGACCAGGCAATCACTCTTGGCTCATTCGCCTCCTGGATCGCTCTCTGAAAATACGTACGCGCACCTTCCATGTCACGGTTCACCGTAGCCACCTGCGCCAGGATGAACAACGCCCGTCCCGCGTCCTCCTGCTTCTCGTCGAGCGCCTGCTGCGCCAGTTTCTGCGCCGACTCCGTGTCGCCCGTCGAAAGCCGTTGCTCCGCATTGAGCAGCAGATGCTCGGCCTTTGGACGCGCGAGGTGGAGAAGTTCCGGCGCGGCTTCATCCGCAAACTTTATCTGCGATGCCCGCTTCGCTTCCTTGTTTTCGTCGATCGAATCAAGCATCCCGCCATAGGCATTCCGGAAGCCAGACGGATTTTGCTCGAACTTCGCTAGCGCATTGTAGAAATGGCGCGTCAAAACGAACCCTTCACGATCGTCTTCGTTGAGCGCCTGTGCTCGGTCCGCCTCTGTAACCTTACCGCCGCTTGTCCGTAATTCGACGGCGCGGATCAGGCACTCTGTCACCAGCAGGGAAATATTGGCCCGGAACGCCTCGTCCATCGGGGCGGATTTCACGCGCTCCAGCAATGGGTGCAGCCGCGCGAATTCGACGTCGTGCTTCATCGCCAGCGGATCCAAAAGGTAGTGCAGATAGGTGTGGCGAATCTGCTGCATCTTGATGTTCACGCCGGTTGCCGGTGAAATCACTACATAATAATCCGACCCATAATTGCGCGCGTTCGTCTGCCCCGGTGCGCCCATCGCGTCTAGATAAATAGTGAATTGACGGCCCAAATAACCCGCCGACGGTAACTTTAGATAGATCTCCGTATCGAAAATCATTTTCGACAGTGGATCGTGATAGATCTCGGTCAGCTCCGTGTATCGCGCCCGGTGCCGTTCCCAGATCGCGTGCAGTCCAACTTTGCTGTAAAACTCCTGGACTAAAGACGCGAATTCGATCAGTCCAGCTGCGTCCGGCGGCAGATCGCTCACTTTTTGTTTGGGCGCAAAATCCGGAGGATCGTCCAGATAAAGCGCCAGCGAAACATACTGCGAAAGATCGTGCGCCGCATCGATCGTCAAGTGTTTGCGGTAGAAAACGCACATGGGTGCGACCGCGTCTTTCGCTCCCGGCGTGCTCTCGATTGCTTTAGCGACTTCCGCCCGAATCACGGAGTGCAAGGGATCGGACGTATCCAGATCCTGGTCATAGCCGCAGGTGTTAATAGCCGTCAGAACCGTAAAAAGCGTTTCCCGTGTTTCGAGAGACACCTGCGGATGATTTTGCGCCTGGCTTGAAGACGCAGCGAACAATGCCGCCAGGCTTAAAGCGAACGTCAGTCGAAAACGCTGTCGCAGGAAACTCCTCCAGGATTTTGAGGCGATTGGCTAAGTGTAGTTTACGAATCGCAATCAGGCAGGTCAAACAAGACAGTTCTCGGTTCCCAGTTCTCAGTTGCCAGTTGTGAGAGTCGAGCATGTTTTGCTTGCCGACCCAAGATATCCGAGCTACAGCTTTTTATTTCGCTGTTATTTCCCAAGCTCCGCTGAGTGCGTTGCGGAAAGCAGTTGAAGACGATTGCCAAGCCGCAACTGAGAACTGAGAACTGCTCTACCCCTTCACGTTGATCTTCGAGAAAGAAATCACGGCACGTCCTGCCGTCGGTCGTCCCATCGAAAGCGCCGGACGAAAGGTTGTGAAGATCAGCAAGTTTTTCACCTGTGACATCACAGCATTCGCGTTGTCAGGCTCAGACAAAATGCGATAATCCTCCACCCGTCCGTTAGCGTCTACGAGTGCTTCGATCACCACCGCATCGTCGCCGATACTTCCCATGCTTCCAAGCGACGTGCCAAAAACCGACTGCTCCATTTGCGGCCCCGTGTAGAACATGAGGGGAACATCGGAACTGCTCGCCTGCAACTGCTGGGGCAGCGCAAAGAACCCGAGCAGCAGCCCAAATGTCAGCACCGCGCTCAGCACGCCCGCTGTCGCCGGTACCATAAAAGCATTCAGGAGATCGTTCAGCCGTCCCATTGCGCCATCAAACCGCGCCCGGCGCGCTTGCTTCGATTCCCGCGAGATCGCCAGCCGTAACCTCAGCGCCAAGTCGCCCGGCGCTTTCACCTTGGCTTTGCCCAATCCCGCCAGCAAAAGCTGAACGCGCCGCAGTTCCTCATACTCCCGTGTGCAATTCGAACATGTTTCCATGTGACGCGTCAGCGCGAACATCTCCGCGCCGCTCACCTGGCCATCCAGATAAAGAGAAAAAAGCTTCTTGTAGCCGGCGCAGTTCATGGTGTCACCTCTACCTCTCTGCCGCCATTCGACCTTTGATCTTGCTCCCGATGGGCTTGCTCCTCTTTTGGTCTCACGGGAATTTCGAGCCCCAACTCCGGACCCGCTTCCCGTACATATCCCGTCAACTTCTTGCGCAGTGCATCTCGCCCGCGCGTAATCCGTGATTTCACCGTGCCCAGCGAAATCTGTAAAATCTCCGCAATCTCGTCATACGCCATATCTTCCAGATCGCGCAAGATAACCGCGGTCCGGTAGGGTTCAGGAACGCGCGTCAGCGCTTCCTCGACCACGCCGCGCACTTCCTCGTGGGCACACTGCTCAAACGGCGATTCGCCCGGATCGACCAGCCGCTCGTCTCTCGCGTATTCCGCCTCTCCAGTGTCCGCCGGGTCAATCGGCGTTTCCTGTGCTTTGTGCCGGAACCACCACCGCCTGCGGTTCGACGCCTCGTGCAACGCGATCCGGTAAATCCATGTCTTCAGGCTGGACTCACCGTTGAAGTGCTTCATTCCCCGGAAAACTTTAAGAAATACTTCCTGAGTCGTATCGGCCGCGTCCGAGGGGTCGTTCACGATCCGATAGATCAGGCCATAGATAGGTTGGTGAAATTCGCCGATCAGCCAGGCGTAGGCGTCTTCCGAACCTGCTTTAAGCTCCGCGATGACGGTCGATTCCGCCGTCCGAGCCCCGATCGCGCTTGCAAAATTGCCCACTATAGTCGCTCCCGCCATTGACGGCGCTCCGTTCATTATAGAAGTATCGAAGCCCGTTTAGAAGCGTGCAAAATCGCCGCGAAGGACCCCCGAGCCGCCGGTCCGAATCCCGCTATCCACCCGGCTCCCTCGGAACCCTCGCTTGAATGGTTAGACCCCGCCGGAGGCAGCGGAGTTCCCACCGTAAGTCACTTATTGCGATGCGGGTAATCACGCTCATATTGTGAGGAGGGCAAACATGCCCAGCGCGGCGCCGGCACCCTCAGTGGCGGATCGCATACGCGCCGAGCGACCCAGGTAGTGCCGGTGCCCTGCCGGCAGTTCCGCGGGCGCCTCGCCCACGGCTTAGAGAGTGTCACGGAGCTTGGGGCTCCTGCTGCCCTATTTGTTCTGTGTCCCGCTTGGCGAGGCTGGAGGAGTTGTCTGCGTGCTCGGTTTGGCCGTGGTGGGTTTCGTCGTTTTCTTCTTCGGCGCCGGTTTCTTCGGAGCAAGTTCCGTGTCATCCACAATAATCTTCTTCGGCGGTGGAGGCGGCGCCGCAGTCAGGGTCTTCACCTGTGTCCGCAACTGTGCCAACTCTTCTTCCTTCGCACCGGCCAGCTTCTGCATGCGCTCGCCCATTGCACGGCGCGCGTTCTCCAGCCCTCCCATATCGGTGCTCAGGCTCTGGAAT
>JBAVYO010000122.1:0-17172 GCA_049698855.1 Terriglobales bacterium | reverse complement strand
GAGCACGTCATATCCCGTAGCTAGCGTCGTATTCGCCCCGCAGCAAGGTTTCAGGCTTCCCGTTCCACGCACGCCCACATAACCCAATCCCGCCGCAATCCCTTCCGTCACCGGATCTTCATAACTTCCCGGCATCACATATACGCGCTTCGCCGGCAGCCCCGTGAACTTCGTATTCATCCACGTCTGCGCCCAGCTCATCTCGTCGCTTTCCAAATAGCTTTCCTTAAAGTCCAGGTTCACCGGCGCGGCCTTAATGTCGGCAAAGCTAACATCAGCCAGCGAATAAGCGTGCGCGCTTCCTTTTGCGAGCGAGTCCAGCGCCGCCTTAGCAAAACACGACGGTGGCAGCGCATCCTGCAACGTCCCAACCAGGTTGATCTGATTTGCCCCCGGCGTCCCATTTGGCGCAACCGGCGTCAAATCCCACACGTGATATGCGCACGCATCGTACGGCGTGGGATTCATGATGAGGCAATAATTGCTGGGGCAACCCGCGCCTCCTGTGTGGCTAATCGTTAGTGACACCGTATTCGCCACCGTCCCCGTGTACTGCAACCCTGAGATCGCATGGCAAGGAATCGTCGTCGCCGAAGCCGCATATTCCGGAGAAGTCGTGTCGTCGCCGCAATTCGCCGCCGGGGGATCCCAATACTCGTGCGAAACCGAATGCGTATTGATGTCCCATCCCGCGCTAATCCACTCTTGGACTTCGCCCACAATCGTCTGCGAGTAATCTCCGCCCGTCACTACTGCAATCGACAGCGGCACGGCCTTTGACTTCACCATCGGCAGCAACGAATTAATATAAGTATCGCTATATTCCACCAGTCCCGGATCGTCATAAGTCACCGTCGTATACGCCGGCCATCGCCGCCACTCCCTTATCCACGGAGCAGTCTCCGCCGGAATATTGTGCACTCCCGCCGTCGGTCCCGGCGTCCCCGATGTATCCACCGTAAGTGCCGTAGCCACGTTGTTCCCATACAAGTGACAGTAGTCATAACTGACCGCCCCACCCGTATTGTCGACAATTCCATACGCCCTATTCCCGTACGCCCTGCAGTTCTTGATCTCAAAAGCGCAGGCGCCCGTCGTGCACCCCTGCCCGACTAACTCGTACCCCGCATAATTCATGTTCGCGTCGGTGTTATATAAATGGATATCGACCGGCGTCCCGCTCGCCTGCACATAGAACCCCAGCGGCACCGCCCCGTTTTCCACCTGGCTGTTAGCCGCCATATTCGCCAGCCACAAATGGTCGCTCGCCCCCTGCACCTGCACCCCATACCCCGCAAACCAGTCGATCATCAGATGCTGCGCCACCACATACTGCACTCCGTTCAGGTTCAACATCGTTACCGGCGAAACAATCGCCGCCACTTGCCCATAAACATCCGGAGGCTTCACGCTGCCGCTGCATCCACTGCAATGCACATAAAGCAACTGCGCATTCGGATCGAAATACCAGTCGCGATCCTGCATAACTCCGGCGACCGACGAGGCTGCATTTCCCCAAACCGTGCCAAACCGCACATACGCCATCGCCCCCAGCGGCTGCGACAAACAGCTATAAAGGATCCCCCGCGTCGGACAAGCCACGCAGTTCCCGCCATCGTTCGCGCAGTTGTCCCCGCCACTCCCGTTGCTATCAAACAGCGGCTTACTCACCCAAACATTCCCCGAGTATGCAGACCAGAACGCATCGGCAATCGGCAGATAACCGGTAAGATGAGGTGGTCTTCCCGAGTTACTAGGACCCGAACTCGATCCATCCAGATTGAAGCTGTCGACCGTAATCGGATTCCCGCTCTGCCCCGACGAAGTCAAAGAAAACCCCTCATACCAGGTGCAGTCGCGTTTAAAGTAAATCGAGTCCCCTGCAACAAACCCAGGATTCGCCGAGTGCAAAGTAACTTCCAGGGGAGTCCGCCACGCCGCCTGCAGACTCGTCCCCGCGTCCCCATTCGACCCATAATTGCAGTCCACGTAATAACTAGAGGCACACGCCACCCGCACCCCTAAAAGGAGTAATACCAGCATTCGCATAATCATGAAGTGTGTACCTTTAGCGCCGGCTGCCTAGCCGGCAGTTAGCGTGGCGCAGACCCGGCGCCCGCTGTCATCCTGAGGGTTTTACCGCTGCAATCCGGCCTCTAACCTCTAACCTGCCCGACTTAATTCTGCATCTGATAACTCACCGTAGCCACTATCCCCGCTGGAACCGGACTGCATCCCGTCCCGCCCGTTGTCACCTTTACCCGCAGATACTCGCCCGCGGCCACATTCGTACTTCCACTCACCGCGGCGTAAAAGTTATTACCGCTCGTCATCCCGATCGAATAACTCCCCACCTCCGCATTCGCTTTCCCATCCCACACCTGTAGCGTTGGATAAGTCGTACATCCCGCCGGGGCCGTACTTGCCGCAACATCAAACCCAGTCACAGTAATCCCCGCCGGCACTGTCCAATTGCAGTAACTAACCCCGCCGGTTGTAGCGCCTGCCACTGGGCAACTCCACGCCAGATAAACCTCGCTCTTCACATAAGCCGTCGTCGCCAGCTTCGCACTGTTATCCCCCACACTTTGCGTAGCACCCGTAGTCCCAGGCGGCAGCGCTGGCGTTCCGCTCAAGTTCGCAGCAGTCCCACTCGTATTCGCCGAGTTATTAGGAATATCGCCGCTAACCAGCGCCGGCATCTGAGCATGTGGCAGCGTCCCAGTCGTCAGATCGCTGGCACTTACCGTCACATTCGATGAAAGGACATGCCCATTGACCGTCGTACTCGTCGCTACAAACGGCATACACGACGCCCCACTCGCCAGCTGACAATGAAACGCCGCATCCGACCCCACTCCCAGCGAAAAGTCCATTCCCACCGGAACCGCGGCCGTCGTCCCCGTCCATTCCTTACCCGACCAAAGCGTAGGCCCGCCGCCGGTCTGATTGATATTCCCCGCCACATTCAAATTTCCGCTGACCGTCACATTATTCAAGAACGTCGGACTTCCAGCCCACCCTGCCGAACTTATCATCGTCCCGTCCGGCTGCGTCACCACTCCGCTGAAGGTCGGAGACGCCACCGGCGCCGCCCCTGTAACTTGCGACACTGCATAGTCCCCGCTCGCCGCACTAACCGCACCCGTCCGCCCAAACACCGAGCTAACCGCCCCGCTGCCGCCGCCTCCAGCAGGAGGTGCAAGACTTACTCGCACCGCCCCATTCTCAATTCGCCCAATAACTTGTACTCCGCTCGGCCGCACGGCCGAACCCGTGTCGTGACACTTACCCGCCTGCGTAGCGCTCGCGATCGCATAGTCGCCGGCGACCGGATTGACTACGTCAAAGTTACAGGACGCCAGCCCGGCCCATGTAACTACCGCCTTATTCGATGTCCCCGCGCCCGAGCTCACAATCCCAATCACTCCGTCCGTGCTCGATGCCCCTGCCGTCTGAACGCCCGTCGCTCCGCTGTTGTACACCGCCAGGTCGTTCAACACCGTCCCATTTGTAGTGTCATTCGCAAACTCGAAGTCCTGGCGACCCGTGCTGTAAATATTGAACGACGTCTTAGCGAACACGCTCTGCATCGCCTGCCCGCTGTCCGTTCCAATGTCATAACTATTGTCCGTGTTAGGTTTCAAGACCCCGTTCGCGGCGAACGCCCACTTCAGGGTTGATCCAATGTACATCCCAAGCCCCAACGCATTCCCGCTCGTCGCATCCTCGCTGCGCACCACTTGATACCCGCTTGCCGCGTCATAACCCATCGACATCCGTGTCCACGTCGAGTTACTAACATAGTCAGAGTATACGCGCAGGTTTTGCGCCGCTCCCGCGTTGCGTTCCTCAAGATTGTCTCCCGGATCGCCATTCGGATCGGTGTTAAACAAGTTGGTAAATCCCAGCTGAAAGGGCTGCCCATTGTTCTCAATCACTCGCGGAGCATGTGTTGCCGCGTCAAACCAAAACACACCCCAGTTCGGAATCCCCGCTGGCTGCGCCGTTTCCGCTAGTTGAATAACACTCGGCGTTGCGCAATTTGCGTTTCCGTTCGCTGCGATTCCAGTCGCGAACGCGCCGCTGCATTGTGTCGGAGTCTGTGCCAGTGCCAGCGCCGTCCCCGCCTGTCCGCTGATGTTTGAGCTTGTAAATGCGACTTGTGCCGTCGTGCCGCCTATATTCACAACTGGCACCCCAGCCTGTGTGTCGAACCCAATTCCTCCAACCCCAGGCAAATATCCGCTACCCTGCGGCAGTATTAAACTGCCAGTGACCGCTACGCTGTTCGCAAATGTCTTAGTGCCACTAATCGACTCGTTCCCAGAGTTATGAACTACCGCCGCGTCGGCAGCCGCCCCACTAACTTGTGAAACGCTGTAGTCGCCGGGCTGCGCGGTAACCGTTCCTGTTCGCCCAAATACTGAAGCAACTGCCCCACCTGTTCCGCCCGCACCGCAGGAGCCACCCGTCGATCCAATTACTCCCGACGCCACGTTCAAGCACCCATCACTGAGTCCACTAATCGTCACGCTCTGATCGAACTTAATCGGAACATTGAACTCCTTCAAAGCCCCACTTAGCCTCTCCAGCCAGTTTGAGTGCACCCCGTCCCCGGTTGCCCCAATGTAATTTGTAATTGACACCGGCGCTCCGAATGCCAATTGCCCCTGATTCAACCCCACTCCACTGCTCGCCACGTCCGTTCCAATCCACGTGTCACTCGGGCTTCCTGCCGGACGATATCCCCACGTCGCCCGTGTCAGCGCTGGCTGTGAGTCGACTAATGTAATAATGTGGTGCGGCTGCAAACTCGTCCACGGATTTTCTGAGAAATTCAGTCGTCCCTTGGAGACCGTTTGCCCGCCGCCTGCCGCTCCTCCGTCCGTCATAAGTGTCGCCGTCTGGTTCGGCACAGCATTATTTGCGGATGTGATGCTTCCCAGGCAATCGGTATAACCGCCCGGCGACGTCGCGCCATAGAACGTGCACTCGTCTGCAATCTGTGCGGGATTTCCCGAGAGCCCGACCCCAACAATGTTGGTCTCTTCCTGATCCACCGCCACGCTCTTATTCACGGTCACAATCGACCCCGGCCAAAAGATCAAGTTTCCCGCATAAGTCCCTTGCGCAATCGTATAACTAGACGTCACCGTCGCACCGTTATCGCTATAGGTGCATACTAGCCCGGCACACTGCGCAATACTTGTCGCCACCGACCCGCACCCGCTCGCAGATCCCCCGCCGCAGCCGCCATAATATGGATAAACTGATGTCACGCTTGCTGGCGTCACCGTCCGGATGACGTCATACTGAATAACATCTGTTCCGTTCGCCACGCGCGGCCACCGCACTGTAATGGTGTCACTCCCGGTCGAACTGTAGTTCAGGACCTGCATCGGCGACGTTTGCGTTCCAGTCGTGGTGTCTCTTGCAACCACAAAGTAAGAGTAAAGAACCGAACCGCTCCCGCCAGTCGCGAATACACCGGCCGTGCCCCCAGTCCCCTTGATGAAGAAACTCGCCGCATTTGTCGATGTGCCCGCAATCAGCCCCGCAATGCCGGTGCCCGCGAAGGGAGACCGTGCCGGAGACAAGGGATTGGCGCCATTGCTGCTCTCTGAATAAATGTTTTTGAGATATGCGCCCTGATAGTTTCCCGTCGAGTTCGCGGAGTACACTTGCCACGGTCCGCTTGACTGTAACACTGTGTTCTCAATATAAAGTCCGTTCGAGTTATAGACAGTTACTCCTGGATTTATTGCTGTTATTGTCGAATCGCGCAGCGTTATCACCGGAGCAATCTGCTTAAGCGATCCTTGATTGCCAGCCGAGAAAATGAACGAGCCCGTCCAATTCGCGTTTCCCGTCAGATTACTCGAACTGTTGAAGTGTTCGACAGTCGCGTTTTCGTCATCCCACAGATCGAAGAAATTATTGAACGCCCCGTTCTCTCCCACCTTGTCATAAGAAATGTCGCTCAAGTGCGTGCCCATTGCGTTGTCCAGGACCGCAATATATGCCAGCGCAGCTGCCCCGGGTGTGCCCTGGGCCGCAATATCCGCGCCAGAATGTACATATTGGAATGTCGTCGCGCTCGGCACGGCCGTTACAGTCGCATCGCCCCAATAGGCATTGTTATCCGTGAACATGATGGTGATCATGTCGCCGACTCGGAATCCGTGCGGCGTGGCCGTCGTTATCGTTACCGTTTGCGATGCGCGTTGCGTTTGTGTGATCGCGATGCCCGCAAAGGCGGGACTACTCGATAGGTTTGTCGGCGAACGAAAGCTTAGTCCCATGACGGCATTGTTCGCATAATCGTTCGAACTCGTTAAGTCTCCAATCTGCAAACAAGGTCCGCGGCCGTTGCAGTTCAGCGACGTTCCATACCCACTTAGCACTGATTGATTAGAGTGAAAGTAAAGTGTGCCGGCAATGTTGTAGGTATTAACGGAGTTATAAGCCCCGTTGGCCGGGATCGTCACATTACATTGGCTGTTTTCGTAGGCAGTCGGATTCACGCCGCATGCTGCGTTAAGGGCTTCTTGAATGCCCCCCGAAGCCGAGCCGATTGTCGAATTGGCTGGATAGGAATAGAACGGCGTGAATTTAATAGTCCCTGATGGCGCTCCTGGTGAGCATCCGCCGGTCGCCGTCACTACGTTGACCGCCTCGCTGTTGCCGCCACCTGAGAGCAGGACCTGGTAGCCCGCGCCGCTCGTTGTATCGATCCCGGCTGGACATGGAGTAAGTGTAACAGTCGCCGCTGATCCCCCGGTTAGCGATGCACTCATCGTCTGCGACCAGTTAAGCGCTGTCGTGGCGTACGTGATTCCCGACGGCGCGCCGCCGCCGCACGCGCCCCACGTCGAATTGCCCGTCAAACAGCTCGTTGGGCTCGCGACCCCCGCGCCCAGTTCAGCCGTGGGTACTAAGTCGCTTATAAGATCGGCTTTCGCTGTAAGACCGTTATCCACATAGTGTCGGTTCGTAGCCTGATTCGGGGCGGTAGGATCTCCCGGCAAAGTTAGCGGCCCTGTCATCGTATCGCCGCTTAGCAAAACATAGGATCCCGCTCCCACAGTTTGCACCGCCGAGTCCACATAGCTTTTGTTGGCTGCGTCGCTGCTTCCCACCGGCTGCGGCATCGTCGGCGGCAACGTGAACTGCTTCACGCCCGTAATCGTCTCCGTTCCAGCTAGGTGCACGACCGCTGAATCTAGTGCGCGGTTCGCGACGGCCGCGCTCACATACTGCTGCGTCGCGACTGTGTTTCCAAGGCCGGTCCCAGGAGTCGTCAATATCGCCGCGATCGTTGTCGGAGACGTGGTCGGAACCGACCAGTACTCCGTCCGCACCGTGCCGTCGTCAAGCTGAAAGACAACTACATAGAAGGTTCCAGTTGGAATGGCGCCCGCGTTGGGCACGAGTTGCGTCGTGAAGGCGCCCCCATTGGCGATCGCCACACTCTGATTGCCCGCCGCCACTGTATTTCCGCTCGCACTCTGGAATGACGGCCACGATATCAATGCGGTCCCCGATGCAGGCGTCCCATCCGCCCGATATACCGTGTCGCCGATCGTCGTAAGCGTTGGCCCCTGTGCGTGCAGCGTTCCGGTTATGCTCACGGCTGCCGCTATCGCCAGCAGGAAAATCGTCAGCCCCACCCGAAGATATTTTCCATCCGCTGCCAAGTATCTGCGCATCTTATCTTCTCCTCGTAACACAGCGGCTCAAGCTTGAGCCAATAAGAAAGCCGCCCTTCCGAGCGGCTGGTCTCGCGTTGTCGTTTCGAAGAAAGCTCTGAACTAAGTCTATGGGGGCATCCGTACAGCCCCATGAAACCCGTGGTCTACTTTTGTTGTTTAGACTTTACCAAAGCTCCCTCACACCTATCTCATAAGTCGTCTTGCATCGTGACCAATCTGACCCATGCGACAAACTAGCGGCGGGCATTACTCCTTCTGCACCAGAAGCCAGCCGTCAAGCTCCCTCGCCCGGAGTTTGCACCCTTTCCAGGCGCGTTTCCAGAAACCGTCGCACGCTCTCCACGTACACGTCCGCGAAATCTACCTGCGGCCTCCGGCTTTCGATCAAATGCATTGCCGGATCGATCTGCCAGTTCAGAGCGCACAGCACCGCCAGCGTCATCATCGGCGCCCTATGCACTCCCGCCGCACAGTGTACATACAACCGCGCCTGCGGATCATCGAGCGCCTCGAGCGCGAAATCCACGCCCTTCTTCAGTAGCTCCGGCGGCTTGGGCAGGAAATCGTCATCCGTCGGATTCCACAGCACCTCGATGCCCAGCGGCTCTGCCAGCGGCCGGTCGTCGAATTCGATTTGCATGTTAAGAACATGCGTGACGCCAGTTTGCGCCAGCGTCTCCATATTTTGCGCATTCCATATCCCGCCCCCCAACGCAATTCGCTCGGTAATCCACGTCATGTCCATGCTGTATCCGATTCGCCTGTCCTGATCGGGCCGCCCCTTGCAACGCCCGCTCAATTTTACGTCTTCTTCGCCACCCTGGGGAGGGCTTGTGCCCTGCGGCTATCCACCTCAAACCGCCACTATGAAAATACCGCCCTGAAGAGCCGTCCACCTCGGCCCACCGCTTCCTCGCTGGAAAAACTCTTCGCGTCCTCCCGCGTACATCCGCGCCGCTGAACGACAATAAAAAAAGGCGCGATCGCCGCGCCTTGAGAGTGCCGTTTTTTCTTCACTCTTATGTTTAGAATATCAAATTCAGATCGGTTATCCGACAAAATACCACAATTTATATTTGCCACTAACTGAACGACTTACAAGGAATTGGTCTCTTTACCGCTCTTGACATAGTTTTTTCTCGTTTTCTGAGACGTACATTTCATCATTCACTCCGTGTAAGTAATTGACAACACAAATTCAACAGCATCATTGGTCTCCTGCCAACGGCGAGTACGCGAGTATCTTCAGCATCCCGTGCCGAAGCAAAATGCATGTCAGTTCATCGACTGCCGCGAATAACTGCCTCTCGATTGTCCTTTCCGAGTAATGCATAAGCTGCGCCACCTCGGCAATCGTATAGCCCTCGATAACGCTCATGGTGATTAACGTCCTATCGATCTCGCTCAATCGGTCCAGAGAGCGATCCATATCGGCGACAAAGATTGCGATGTCTTCGAACGTGTGCACCGAATATGGCGTAAGACTCGTCCCGAATAATTCCCGCCCCAGCGGCGACGGCAACGCTCCAGCCTCGAATGAAGCTCGTGCATAGCGGCGTAGTAATCCCATCGTGCGGGGACGGTAGATCCACAGGTCGATTTCCTGTGCGTCGATAAACACGGACGAAGACGCGCCCGCGTAGCCCATCAAATCCCACGTTTGTTTGTGCATCGATGTTGAGCTCAGCATGGCCGCTCCTCATTCACAGCAACTTTACGTAAAGACTCAATGGCGCTTTCGCGCCCAATCGCACAACCGGAAATTGCGCGATTCTTCGCTCTGCGCAATGCCCTTTCTTGGACGATTCCCGACAATTCGACCGCGGATCGTAATGCCGCCAGGCGTGCCCTGCACGAACCGCAATGTACAACATCCTTTGCGAGTGTACGCAGGAATAATCCACCGCAGCGCTCGCAGTATTTCAGCTCTAACCCAACTTCTTTGCTCTCGCTTTTATTGCCGACACAATTCATGATTGCCTCACGATATGAAAGTAAGAATGAAAAACAAAAAAGCCCTGGCGCCGTCTCCGGCCCAGGGCTCATTTCTTTTTATGATGACCTGTTTAAGCTATTTAGTTTTACATCCCCAAATTACTGCAGTCTGGTGTTCAACTCAGGCTCCAACCTCCGGAAATATCCTTCCTCATATCCGGACTTGAGAACTTGCCCGTTTTGAACAACCACGCTCAACCGTCCGCTGAAGCGAAGTTCCTGCAGCAGCCGCAGAATCGAGGCTGAAAGAACCTCCGCTGAGCGTACCTTTCGGCGAAACTCAACGAAGAACTTCTCTTCCTCTCCGTGAACTGAAACTTCTATCATGACTGTTTACCTTTTGGCACATATAAGTGCAGTTTACAGGATATAATTTCATTATACTATAGCTTTGTGAAATCTAAGTCAAGCTCTATATTACCTTTAAGATGTTGCGTTTATCACTGCAATAGCACCCCGCTATAGCCGGTGGTATACTCGCGCCCAATGAAATTCCACACACTTCAGGAAAATCTCCGCAAGGTTCTCTGGCAGCGGATTGAGGCGGGAGACTTGACCGGTTTACACCTGGCGCAGCAAACCGGTTTTAAGCAGGCCCACATCTCTAATTTTCTCAACCGCAAACGCGGACTGAGCCTGGAGGGCATGGATATAGTGCTGAATGTGCAGCACCTTTCGGTGCTGGATCTGATGGATCCGGCTGAAGTGAACAAGCGCGCCTCCATCGTGCCTCCGGACGAAGACGAATTCGAAAATATCGCGGTCACAGAACCCTACATTGCCGCCATTGAGGCAAAGATTCTGCGCATGCACGTCAAGGAAATCTTTAAGTTCAAAAAAAGTTTTCTGAAACGCATACGATCCGAGAGCGAAGGCCATCGCGCCGATTGGGAACGGTTTGTCGTCATAAAGGCCGATGTGCAGGAGGCTCTGAATATGCATCCGTGTATGCCCGCGGCCGCGGCTCTTTTGCTTGACCGGCATTACAATTCTCTGCTGCCTTACAGAAAAGGGCGAAATAACATGTACGCAGTCCGCAAGAACGGAACGTGCGCGATCCGATATCTCGAGTGCTCAGGCAATCACCTGGTCCTGCGGCCTCACAATGCGACTTGTCCGGTCGAAGTGATTCCCATAGACGCGCGGTTGAAACCATGCGACTATATCGTGGGCCGTGTTTGTCATGTCGGCGCAGAAATGTAAGTGGTCCGGTAATGCTCCGAAAGGAAACTACGACCGCACGTACTCGCCTGTATCTCTCCTTGCTGGTGTTTACCCTGGCTTCAATCTTCTGTTCAAGGGCGCATTCGCAGGATAACTATGAAATCCAGGTCTACTCATCCGATACCGTGCCCCTGGAGACGACCATGGTTGAGATTCACTCCAATTTCACGGTCGACGGGCAGAAGCAGGTAGTCAACGGAGTACTCCCGTCAAACCATGCAGAGCATGAAACCCTTGAGATCACGCAAGGATGGACCACTTGGTTTGAAACCGGCTTTTATGTGTTCTCCAGCATTCAACCCAACAGAGGATGGCAGTGGGTTGGCGATCATATTCGTCCGCGCATTGCCGCTCCTGAGTCCTGGCATTTGCCCGTTGGTCTCAGTATTTCGCAGGAGATCGGCTACCAGCGCCGCCAGTTCGCCGAAGACACCTGGGACTACGAACTGCGCCCCATCATCGACAAGAAGACTGGCCCATGGTATCTCGATTTCAATCCGACCTTCGATCGCTCGCTGCACGGCTTGAATGTAGGCAAAGGATGGGAATTCTCGCCAAATGTAAAAGTGAGTTTTGATTTCACGAAGAAGGTCGCGGGGGGCCTTGAATACTATGGCGCTTTAGGACCCGTATCGAACTTTGACCCGATCAATCAGCAGTCGCAACAGATATTTCCCACTATCGACCTGAACCTGTCGCCCGATTGGGAATTCAATTTCGGCGTCGGCGTTGACGTGACCAACTCCAGCGATCACCTGATCGTCAAGTGCATCGTTGGCCGCCGATTCACTTGGAAACGTGCCCCGAAACCCGCCGATCCGCACCAATAGCGGCTAGCTGATCGCCTCCGGCGCTGGCGGCAATGACGGCGGCTCTGGCGGCGACAAAGACTCAATCACCGGAGGCAACTCTGGAGCCGGTGGTGCCGGGTTCAACAACGCATCAAGCCTCGGGTATCGCGCCGCGAAAAAGTAGATCGCGTATGCTGGAAAAAAGACTGTTGCCGGCACACTAATGAGTGCGACAAGGTAAACCAATATGGCGATCAGTATGGTTCCCGAGATAATCGCCAGGCTCACTGTGGTGACGTTCCATCCCAGTCCGGCCTTATAGCCGGCAAACACTGCCAGCACTGCCGGTACAACCAGCGCCAATAGCGGGATCAGAGTTAGTATTCCAAATACGATCGCCGCCGCGATGGCCAGAACAATTTTTAGCAGTAAGTAGACGACATATCTTCCCGGCTCTGGCCGAATAAGTGCTAGTAACCGGCTCCAGCCATCGGCGAAATCGACATCCTCAAGCGCCATAATCGGCACAAGAAAATCCTTAGCCAGCAGTTGCACGGCCCCAGCCAACAGCGCGAATAACAAAAACAGGCCGATCAAACAAATCACTCCCAGCACAGTACGAACTATGTGCTGATCCGCATTGTTGAACCAGCCAAGGACTGCCGCCAGCGCCAACGGCACTCCAATAAGCACGCCCAAAAACAATCCTTCTGCGATCAATAACACGACCTGCCAGAGGAAATACCGTCGCCCCGCGCGATGCCACAGATGCCAACCCTCGCTGATAGAACAATGCTTCTTAAGAACGGAATCGAAGAGAATGAACCGAAAAACACTCCCTATATAGAGAAAAACAACGCCGAGCACAATCGCCAGCGCGATGGCCGCAACGATCAAAACCACAAACTGGCCGATGCGTGCGGCGTCAAGATGGGCGAACGGCATGGACGGCATTACAACGTCATTGCCGCGCCGCGGATGAGAAGAAACCGGGAAATTAAAGCCGTTGAAATTGCAGCCGCTGGTGTGCAGTTCGGCGGCCAGAAATCCTACCAGCGCCAGCCGCGACCACTGGCCAAATCGGAACGGGCGAAAAAGTTGATCGCGAGTATGTTGGAGCGCCGGCTGAACGCAGTCAACAGCGGAAACAGGCAATGGCCACCTCGGCTGACGCCGCAAAGGTATCGCGCCGCCAGCCGCGCCGTCAATAACGCATTCGATAAGAAACTCTTATTCCGCCGCGGCGGGCTCTACCGCCGCGCGTTCCAGCCACCCTCCGAATTCCCGAAGGGCCAATTCGCATTGCAGCCGGTGGCGTTCCTTGCGGTCGCGCACACGTATCTCGAGCGCTGGTAATAGGTCGAATGTGATGTTAGCGGGCTGGAAATTTCGCGCGTCGGCCTGCGTTACATAGTGAATCAGCGATCCGAATGCCGTTGTGCGTGGCGGAGGCTCGGGCGTTATTCCTCGCGCGAAAGCCGCGGCATTTATGCCCGCCATCAGGCCCGTCGCGATCGATTCGACATATCCCTCCACGCCGCAGATTTGACCCGCAAATAAAACCCGCGGCCGCGTCTTCATTTGCAGCAAAGGAGTAAGTAGAGCCGGCGCATTGATGTAAGTGTTGCGATGTATCTGCCCGTAGCGCAAAAAGCGTGCATGCTCCAGCCCTGGGATCAGGCTCAGTACGCGTGCCTGATCGCCGAACTTAAGATGATTCTGAAAACCTACCAGATTGTACGAATCCGCCCGCAGATTTTCCTGCCGCAATTGCACCACCGCGTATGGCATCCGCCCGGTTCGCGGGTCTTTGAGTCCAACCGGCTTCATTGGACCGAAGCGAAGCGTGTCCCGTCCGCGCCGCGCAATTTCTTCAATAGGCAGGCAGCTCTCAAAGTAGTTCAGCTTCTCCCAGTCTTTTTCCTCCACCGATTGCGCCGCCACCAGCGCATCGTAGAACGCGTCGTACTCTTCTTTTGTCATTGGACAATTGATGTAATCGGCCGTTCCCTTGTCATACCGCGCCGCCAGATACACCTTATCCATATCAATCGACTCAGCCTCAACAATCGGACTGATGGAATCGTAGAAATAGAGGTTGTGTGGCGCGGAAGCAAGATCATGTGGCGCGGACACTCCTGTCCGCGCGCCGCCGGCAGCGGAATCATCATTGGGTGCCGGAGGTGTAGCCGAGCAAAGCCGCGCAATCTCCCCGGCCAGCGCATCCGAAGTCAGCGGGCCGGTTGCAATCACCGTGATCTGTTCGTTCGCGATCGATGTTGCCTCTTCTCGACTTACAGTAATTCGTTTCTCGCGGGAAATCGCTTCAGTTACTCTGCGCGAAAACTCCGCCCGGTCCACCGCCAATGCATGTCCCGCCGGAACCGCCGCCCCGCGCGCGATTTCGAGCAGCAGCGACCCCGCGCGACGCATCTCTTCCTTCAGCAGCCACGGCGCTGTATGTTCGCTGTCCGACTTCAACGAGTTCGAGCACACTAACTCCGCAAAGTCGCCAGTCTGATGCGCCGGTGTCATCCGTACTGGCCGCATTTCTACTAACTCGACCTCTATGCCTTGCCGAGCACACTGCCAAGCCGCTTCCGACCCCGCCAATCCCGCTCCAATGATGCGAACCTTCCTCATCCATCCTTCTCTTCTGCGGACTTTTCCGCACCGCCGGTTTCCGTCGTCTGATCGAATCGCTGCTGTAAGTCATGTCTCAACTACAGAATAACTCTCTCGTCGCCAACCCTCCTGGTCACTCGCTCGCGATCAAGATATTCCAGCAGCGGAATCGCATATTTGCGGCTCACTCCCGTGATGTCTTTGAACCGCGCCACGTCGATCTTGACCGTCGTAGGTTTCAGTCCCAAAATCCTCTGGCGAAGCTCAGTTAGAGCACTGCGATGAAACACCAGTTCCTCGGACACTTTCACCAGCACCTTTTCCCGCAGCAGCAACGTCACAATTTTCTGTGCGCGCAGCTTGTCCACCTTCAGTCCGCCGAGCACTTCACGCAGCGCCGGCACCTTCAATCCCGCGGACCCGAAAGCCTGCTCGATCGTCGCTTTCGATTCCGCCTCCTCGTCTTTCATGACGACTCCGCGCCCCGCCAGATGGACCGCCTCTCCGGCAACTTCCAATTTATTTTCTTCAACTGCCCTATCAATCGCAGCCGAAAAAATCTCTGATCCCAGCCCAACCCGCTCGTGCAACTCCTCTTTGCTCATCCCGCCCACCAACGGATTTAGCTCCTGAAATCTCCTCACATTCTCGATGATCGTGGTCCCGGCTTCCGCAAAGGCCGAGCGCGAAATAAGCGCTGCTCCGCATCGAACAAGACCCGCCTGCGCAGCCAGCTTTTCAATCTCCTCAACTCGCAAATTCATCTGCTCCCGTAGTTCGTGCAGCGTGAGACCTTTAATACCAGCCCGCTCCACTCGCGCTCCCAACACTTGTTCCGCAGAGCCGGTAAGCGCCGTTCTCAAAAACGCAATAACGTCTTCCGTCCGGCGCTTTCGCAGAGGCGTCGCAGTGTCCAGTACAATCCCTCCGCCAATCGTTACAACCGGTGAAAACTGACGCATCACGAAGCGGTCGCCTACCAGAACAAGCATCGGCTCGGCAAATCTGAGTTGCGCGAATGCTTCCTCGCCGGGCCGCAATTGTTTCCCTTCGTAGAGCCGCACCTCCGCAATCGTCTCCGCCGTGTAGGCGTGAAAGTGCACTCTGGCGCCATCTTTCAGCGGTTTCGCAGAGCCAAGCAGCGAGATATGCGCGTCGATTCGCGCCGCGCACCGAAACATTCCTGCCGGTGCCAGTGTCATCCCGCGCGCCAGTTCTTCCGTCGAGGCTCCCGCCAGATTCAGCGCCGTGCGTTCCCCCGCGCTGGCTATCTCCGCCGCCGATCCGTGTACCTGCACTCCGCGCACGCGCACGCGCTTTCCCGACGGAAAAACTTCCAGCTCATCTTCTTTCTGTATGCTTCCCGAGACCAGCGTTCCCGTGACGACGGTCCCAAAGCCCTTCATCGTGAACGCGCGATCCACCGGCAACCGCGCAATCGCCTTTGAATTCCGCCCCGCCACTTCCGAGGCGATCCTCGCCAGCGCCGCCTTAACCTCCTCAATCCCCGCGCCAGTCAGGCAACTTGCCGCCACTATCGGCGCGCTCGAATCATCCAGACTCGAATCATCCAGAAACGACCCACGCAGAAATTCCGCCACTTCCAGCCGCACCACTTCCAGCGTCTCCGCGTCCACCGCGTCCGCCTTGGTGAGCACCGTCATCCCGCGCCGCACTCCAAGCAGCCTGCAGATGTCAAAGTGCTCGCGCGTTTGCGGCTTGATGCCTTCATTGGCTGCAATCACCAGCACCACCAGATCGATCCCGCCAATCCCGGCCAGCATGTTCCGTACAAAACGCTCATGTCCGGGAACGTCGACAAAGCCGATCCGCAGCTTCTCGCCGTCCGCGCCATTCAACTCGAGATGGGCAAACCCAATATCGATCGTAATGCCGCGCCGTTTTTCTTCCTCCAGACGATCGGCGTCGATCCCAGTCAGCGCCTTCACCAGCGAAGTTTTGCCGTGATCGATGTGCCCCGCAGTTCCCGCGATGACCGGCTTCATGGTGAGAAGTATAGCCGGGCCGCCCACCGCTATCCTGTCCCATCCTTGTCAACTTCCCTGAATCCCCACCCGATAGCTTAGAATCTCTATAAGTATGACGAAGATCCAGATCCCATCTCCACTTCGCCAGTACACAGAAAAGCAGGCGACCGTCAGCGTCGCCGCCAAAACCGTCGGTGACGCGCTCACCGGCCTTGTAGCTCAGCATCCGGAACTGAAGCGCCATCTCTATTCTGACGATGGCAAACTGCGCGCCTTCGTGAACGTTTATGTCAATGACGAAGACATGCGTTACCTCCAGAAAGAGGCCACTGCGCTGCACGATGGCGATACCATTTCCATCGTGCCATCGATTGCGGGCGGCCTGGCTGACCCGGTTCCGGTGCCGTAGCGCGTCAACAAGCAAAAACGATAATCTATAGTCTGTAATCACCCGAGAACCAGAGGACCCATGGCCACCGCAATTGATGCTCAGCCCGAAGCGGTTTTAAGCAACGACGAAATCCTGCGCTACTCGCGCCATCTCATCATGCCCGAAGTCGGCATGACGGGTCAGCAAAAGCTGAAGGCCGCGAAAGTCCTCTGCATTGGCGCCGGCGGCCTGGGCTCGCCCCTCGCGCTCTATCTCACGGCCGCAGGCGTAGGCACACTCGGCATCGTCGATTTCGACGTGGTCGATTACACCAACCTCCAGCGCCAGATCATTCACACCACCAATGACGTAGGCCGCAAAAAACTCGACTCCGCCGCCGAAAAGCTGAAGGCCATCAATCCGTTTTTGAACCTCCGCACGTTTGAAACCAGGCTAACCAGCGC
>JBAVYO010000121.1:0-33424 GCA_049698855.1 Terriglobales bacterium | reverse complement strand
AGCAGGTCGTGAGCCATGAAGTTGTTCTTGGTGCGCTCGATCGTGTGCGTCCAAAACGAGGGAGTGTCGTGCCAATAGCCAATCTGGCGATAAGTGAGGACGCTGAACACGAGCAGCGTCGCGACGGCGGGAATGGCAAGCCACGTAGCGCGAACCTGGCGAGCCTGCGCCCAATCGGCGATTAACCAGGTCAGCATCAGGAACAATCCCAGGAATGGGATGTACGCGTAGCGGTCCGCCATCGCTTGAAGGCCGGCTTGGACGAATCCGATCATCGGAACGAACGCGCCGAGGAACCAAAACCATCCCACGGCTAGATAGCGTCGGCCGGGCGCACGAACAACGGCAACAGTGATGACTACTAAAAGCAATATGGCTCCAAGCGCTTCCCACGTTGGATAGAGCTCGGAAGGATGTGGATAGAGCACCACCAGGTTCGCGGGCCAGAACGCCTTGCCCAGGTAGGTAACGTAGGAAACTGCCGCAGTTTCCACCCGAAGGAGCGGACCGAATACCGACAATGATTGGACAGCGCCTCCGGCTTGCTGAGCAGCCATGGTGACCGCAGCACTCGCGGCGGAAAGCGCGAACAGGGGAAGTTTTTCGAGCACGAGCCTGGCAATCGAAACTCTGGGCAAAGGAGGGACGGTGCTTGATGCGCTGGCCCGAATCGCGTCAGCTGACGGGCTGACCGACGTCCGGATTGATGTCCGGAGTGATGTGCGTGCCGATGCTCGGGCCGACATTCGAGCTTTGGAACCGCGACGCCCCTTGTGGGTCGCGCTCCCAGACGGCATCGAGGCGACGCGGTCGAGCGGCCAGTAATCCAAAAGCAAAAGCAGACACGGGAGGGTAATGATCTGCGGTTTGCTCAGCAATCCAAGCGTGAAGAAAAGCGCAATCAGAAGATACCGGCCGAGTCTTGGCTGACGAACGTAGGCGACATAGGCGTTTAGTGCGAGCAGGAAAAACAGCATGCTCAGGACGTTCTTGCGCTCGGCGGCCCAGGCTACGGACTCGACGTTGATAGGATGCAGCGCAAACAAAGCGGCTACGAAAAGGCTGCGCCAGGTAAATCCTGTAACACTTTGGAGCAGTAGAAAAACAAGCACGGCATTCGCTGCATGGAGGAGGACGTTCACCTCGTGGTGGCCCGCGGAATTCAGGCCGAAAAGTTGGCAATCGAGCGCATGAGACAGCCAAGTCAGTGGATGGTAGTTCTCGGCGTGAAACGTCGTGAAAGCCCATTTCACAGTGCCCAGTGTGAGGCCCGCTGTTACAGGGGGATTAATGGTGATGTAGACGTTGTCGTCGTAGTTGAGAAAGCTGTTGTGAAGGACCGGGCTGTAGACGGCAAAGACGCCGGCGGCAAGTGCCAAGGCGAGCAGAATGTTCCGTTTCTTAAGCGAGAGAGACAATTTCAAGGAGGAGAGGACTCGTGTTTTGTCCGGTTGGTTTGCGACTGTGGCCCTTGGAGACGAAGTCATGGCTAAAACTATTTTGACCCAGCTCGGGAGAAAATGCAGAGGTTCCCCGCCGGTTGGTTCGATTTCAGGCCGAGGCCGATCATGGGCGTGGCGCGGCCGGAAGCAAATTCGAGGTCATGTGCCGGCTGATCTGGTTTGGGAAACGGAAGAAGACGAAGGGCGTTATTCAGAACCTAGTATGACTTCGATCGCCTTGCCGGCGGGTGCGTTCATGCGCGTCATTATTCCATCTTTTTCCGCGCGGACCTCAACCAATTGGCCATTGCCGGCATGCGCGGGCAGAGAGAAGTTGCCATGTTTGTCGGTGAGAACTACGTCGGGATAGCCGGCGACCGAAACCGCGGCGCCGAATACCGCAGCCATACCTTCATCGACCACCACTCCACGGACCTTGGCCGAAGTGTCGGCAACCAGCGGAATCGTGACCGTGGGGTAATAGTCGCCGGCGAGAATAAACATGGAATTGCCTTTCAAAAACTCATCCTTGACCTCGGCGGAAAAGGTCACTTTCCCGTCGGCGGGACGAAATTGCGGAGGAATATCGAGCCTCCATCCGCCTTCCGAGATTTGCAGGTCGTCGACCGGAGTGGATTTCAATTGGGCGTAATAGATGGGAGTCTTGTCGGGTCTAACTAGAAAGACCTGAATGTGATACACATTCCGCACATGAAGAATGTGGGAAGCCGCGAGAGGAGTCAGCCCCAAAGCCAGGATAGCTATGCCTGCGAGCGAACCGGCAATGCGACGCTTCAGCCGAAACTGGACAACGAAAGCGACGATCGCAAGGACCAAAGCGGCGATGGCGACTGTCTCAGGATAAGGAACGTGCCCTGCTATTTTGAGAACTTGCTCCGGCATACTCGCTTCGCACTACTAGTACAACTTGGGGATCAGGGGAGTGGCAAGTTCCGAAGGGGAGTGATCGGTCGGGTGGCGTCTCTAAAGATGTCCTAATTCAGATCCCAACATGCGGCCAGGCGACACAAATGAAGAGAAGTGTCGGGCGCCAAGTTCTAGTGCCGGGCAGCGGCAGGGAGGATTCGATCAAGATCGCGCGTCGAACCTGAGCCCGCCACGAAGAAATTGTGGTCATACAAATTGCGATACATGCGGCCGGCGATCTCTGCGGCCTTGGGACCGAACGTGGGACGTCCACCTTGCAGGAAGACTACGGTCACAATTCTGCCTATGTCGGTGTTTGCGTAGGAAGCGAACCATCCGAAACGCGTGCCCGCGTGGGAGCAGGTTCCGGTCTTGCCGAGGATGGACTCCTCATCGAAATTGAGCCGCAGTTTGCGCGCGGTGCCGTATTGAACGGCGCCGGCCATGCCGTCGGAAAGTTCGGGGATGGCGGAAGCGATATCGAGATGGCGTTTGATGACGGGCTGGAAGTTGGCCACGGCTTCGGGTGAATTGGGATGCTGTAAATAGTAAAGCGTGCCGCCGTTGGCAATGGCCGCGACCATCGCGCCGAGTTGCAGGGGAGTCATCGAAATGCCTTCCCCAAATGAGCACATCTTGCCCACGCCGCCGAGTTTCGAGGAGATTTCTTCTTCCGGATATTCACCGAGGTGCTCACCGGGAATGTGATAACCGGCGTATTCGCCGAGTCCGAACTGGTGCGCGTAATATTGAACCTTTTCAAAGCCGAGCTTGCGGCCCACCGCCTCGAAATAGGCGTTATTGGAGTGGGCGAGCGCTTCGGTCAAGGTCATGCGGGTACGTCCCGCGATGGGAACTTGGGTTTCCTTGTCAATCAGGCCTTCACTCACGCCAGCCAGCGCGACTGAGAGCTTGATGGTGGAGCAAGGCTGTGCGCCACTGGAGAGCGCGAGCCTCTGGTTCACCATGGCGAGAATGCGGCCACTGGTCGGCTCAATGGCGACCACGGTGCCGTTCATGTTACCGAGAGCGTCGAGGGCGGCTTGGCGCACGATAGGATCTTCGCCCGCGGTAAGGTCGCCCTCGGTGATGCCGGAGGCGAACGAACTGGTGCTAAAGCGCTCGTAATAGCGGCGGCGATGCGCAGCGGATTTTGCAAGCGGCGCGCGGCTATGCGCGAGCGCATGCATACGACGCCGGACGTGCTGACTTTCGGTTACACTACGGGATTTTGAGCGTGGTGAAAGGGCATGCGGACTGACACTGGCAGCCATGCCGCTCGACTCGAGCAGGAACGCCAATGCAAAAAAGAAGGCTAGACGAAGCGAAACAGCGAAAAACTTACCCCTCACAGGTTCCATCCCCGGATAGTATGAATAGCCCCAGCTACCAAGCTATCAATCAATTAGGTGCAAAGCAATCGCCAATGTGGTGGCACGTTGGGCGATCCCTAGGCAACTATTCGATAGTAGGAGATCTACACGTTGGGTGCAATCAAAAAGTACAAACTGATAAATAGCGTAACGGCGAGCATAAAGTGTTTAATTACAATATTTTAATGTGCGATGAATCGTAGGACAGGCCCATTCGTAATGAGTCTTGCGGCAGTTACTATATTGATACTGCTTCTGCAATCGTTTGTGCTCCTGATGTAGTCATGTAGCTTGAAACGCTGCGGGAATGCACCCATTCCTTGCGTTACAAGTCGTCGAGCGGCGCGCGATGGTGGGGTACCGCCAAGCGGCGGATTTCGGAGGGCTACAATTTTGCGAACATCATTCTCATTCTCAGTCCCTATGCTGGCGGCGGGTATTGCTTACACTTTAATGATGTCTCTCACGGCACAGGCGGCGGACCGGACCCTGGAGGCGCGGCGGGCGGAGCTGAATCGTATGCTTGCCGACGAGTGGGAATACACGCTGCGCACGCAGCCCGAACTGGCGACGCAGGTTGGCGACAACCGTTATAACGACCGGCTCAGCGACTTTTCCGACAAGGCGATTGCCGACGATCTCGAGCACACCCGGCAGGCGCTGGCGCGGTTTGAGGCGGTTGATGTCGCCGGTTTTCCCGAGCAGGAGCGGCTGAATCATGCGCTGATGGTGCGCACGCTTCGCGAGGGCCTGGAAGGCGCGAAGTTCAAAGACTGGGAGATGCCAGCGACGCAATTTGGCGGCATTCATCTGGGATACGCGTCACTTCCGT
This sequence comes from Terriglobales bacterium, assembly GCA_049698855.1. Taxonomy (GTDB): domain Bacteria; phylum Acidobacteriota; class Terriglobia; order Terriglobales; family Acidobacteriaceae; genus Acidiflorens. The sequence goes on along the minus strand of JBAVYO010000121.1, from coordinate 28,850 downwards.
TCGATACGCCGCTTCGCAACGTGAAGGATTACGAGGATTATCTTTCCCGGCTTCATCAGATTCCGCGCGTGTTGGAGCAGGCCGAAGGGCACATGCGGGATGGAGTGCGCGACCGGCTGATGCCTCCTAAGTATTTGCTGGAGAAAGTTTCGACCCAGGCGCAGGACATTGCGGACGAGTCTCTGGGTAAGGATGCGGTGGAGAAGAGTCCTTTTACTTCGCCGCTTGGGAAGTTTCCGGATTCAGTTGGCGAGGCGGACCGAAAGCGGCTGCGCGCGGCGATTGAAGAGACAGTCAAGAACGAGGTCGCGCCCGCGTATGCGAAGTTCGCGAAGTTTGTGCGTGAGGATTACGCTCCGCATGGGCGGGTTGATCCGGGCCTGTGGGCGCTGCCCGATGGGGAAGCGCGCTACCGGTTTGCAGTGCGGCATCAGACAACGACCGACATGCCCGCCGACCAGATACATGAACTAGGCGTGAAGAGCGTGGCGGAAATTGAAGCGCAGATGCTGAAGATTGCGCAGGCGCAAGGATTCCACGATCTGAAATCGTTCAACGAGCACATACGGCATGATCCGGCGTTACACGCGAAGTCGGGCCAGCAGTTGTTCGATCTGTACACGCACTACCGCGACCAGATGTATGGCAAGCTGCCGGAGCTTTTCGGAAAGCTGTCGAAGAATAAGTTGGAGGTGGTGCCGATGGAATCGTTCCGCGCCGCTTCCAGCCCGCCGGCGGATTATTCCATTGGCGCGGGAGACGGCTCGCGGCCGGGGCGGATCAACGTCAATGAGTACGCTCCGGAGAAGCGGCTTCTGCTGAACGTGGAGGCGATCGCGTATCACGAAGGCGTACCGGGACATCACTTACAGTTTTCGATTGCGCAGGAGTTGTCCGACTTACCGCCATTTCGTAAGTTCAACCTGGATCTCAACGCTTACACAGAGGGATGGGCGTTTTACTCGGAGCGGCTGGGGAAGGAAGTGGGATTCTATCAGGACCCCTACAGCGAATACGGACGGCTGCAAAATGAGATATGGCGGGCGGTGCGATGGGTGGTGGATACCGGCGTGCACTCTCAGCACTGGACGCGGCAGCAGATGGTCGACTATTTCCACGAGCACACGGCGATGGATGACGAGAATATTAATACGGAAGTGGATCGTTACATCGCGTGGCCGGGGCAGGCGCTCTCTTACAAGATGGGGCAGATGAAGATACTTGAGTTACGGGCGCAGGCGCAGAAAGAGTTAGGGCCGAAGTTCGATCTGCGGGCGTTTCACGACGCGGTGCTCGATTCCGGACCGCTGCCGCTGGATGTGCTGCAGCAGAAGATTGAGGAGTGGATGAAGGAGAGGAAGTAGGCTGAGTCGCCGCGAAGCCAATCATAGTGGCGGCCGCAGCGGCAAAAGTGGCTGCGGGAAAAGCCGATTCACGGTGGTTTTGGGAAGGGCACGAGTTCCACTCGTGCCGCTAGCCGCTGAAAACGGACTCGCGCTTTAGCGCCTGAGGGCGGCTGCTGGCGCCTACAAATGACTTTTTCCGCAACCTCTAAGGCCGTCAACATAGACAAGATACTTATCGCAGCGTTTAAGTGCTGCGCCACCCAAAGTCAAGATGATAGGATCGAGCGCGGCTATTCGATAACCATCTCGGGTTCGCGGCCCGGTGTTCCTGATGGCTTCTGAGGAGCCTTGTCTTGTCGAGTCTCGCGCGGCCGCTCTGCGCCTTCGCCTTGCGGTTCGGCGATGTCGGACAGATCTAGCCGGAGATTCCCAGGGTTCGTCGCGAATGCGAGTCCTGTTTCAAGCGCGATTGTCCCGGCGCGAACCAGCTTCTCAATGTTGCGGTCGAAATCCTGCATGCCTTCGGTATCGCCGTCGCGCATGGCGTCAAGCAGCGTCTTGCCTTCCTGCTCGCCTTTTTCCATGTATTCGCGCGTGCGAAGAGTCGAAGTAAGTATCTCTATGATGGCGACGCGTCCACCTTCTTTTTGCGGGACCAAACGCTGCGACACGATATAGCGAAAGCTTTTTGCGAGGCGCGTCCGAATGATCTCCTGGTCGCTCAACGGAAACGCGCCAACGATGCGCTCGACAGTCTTGGAGGCGTCGATCGTGTGCAGAGTAGAGAGGACGAGATGGCCCGTCTCGGCCGCTTCTAGAGCGATCTCAATCGTTTCCTTGTCGCGCATCTCGCCCACCAGAATTACCTTTGGAGCCTGGCGCAGAGCGGCGCGCAGAGCGAGGGCGAAACTTGGCGTGTCGCTATGCAATTCGCGCTGGTGAATGATCGACTTCTTGTGGCGATGAACGAATTCGACCGGGTCCTCAATGGTGAGAATGTGGTAGGACTTGGTTTCGTTGATGCGGTCGACAATCGCTGCCATGGTCGAAGATTTGCCCGAGCCGGTTGGCCCCGTCACCAGCACGATGCCGTTCTTGAGATTGGCAATCTCGCCGAGTTGCGCCGGTAAGTTGAGGTCCGTGAACGTGGGCACGGCTTTAGGAATCACGCGCATCACGATGGCGTGGCTTCCTCGTTGCATGAAAATGTTGACGCGAAAGCGGCAGTGGCCCGGCAGGCTATAAGAAAGATCGCAGGAGCCTTGCTGTTGCAGGCTGCTCTTGGCTTGCTGGCTGCCCGCCATCAGTTCTTCCGAAATGCGGTGCGTGTCGTCGGGCGACAGAGCTTGTAGTCCGCGAATTTTGACCGGCACTAACTGGCCGCTAACTTCTATATGCGGCAGGCTGCCCGGAGAAAAAATAAGATCGCTGACCCGCGGCGCGGCTTGCAGCATAGCGAGCAAGAGCGCGGGCGTGGGGATGCCCTGGTTAGTTGCAGGCGAAGCGTTGGCGTTTGAGGCAGTGGCAGCGGGAACCGCGGCGGTCGTGGACAAGAGCTGTCTCCTCGGTGCAGATTACCGTTCGCGTCAGGCGGCCTCAAGTGACGAAAGGTTGAGAGGCGTGATTGTTCCGAACGCCACACCCGGCCATTTTCCGGCCACTAGCGGGCCATCGGGAAAATCCCTATTGCGCAGATGATTTTGGAGGAAACGCTGTTGTTTTATTCGAAAACTCCAGGTCCGATAACTCCAGCAGCTTAGCCATGAAGTGCACCAGGCGCAGATTATCGGCGAGCGAAGGCTTGCCGTCGATTGAAGCGTGGCTGAGCGCCGGAGTGATGAGCGCGTCTTTCACCAAGCCGGAGGGAATGTCGTGTTGCAGCCAGAGCATCTCCGATGGAGGGATCACATTGTCGGCGGCTCCGTGCAGCAGCAGGACCGGCGCGCGTAACGATCCTAATTGCCCGTGCGGAGACGCGGGCGCCATCTCCGCTTGGTGGCGGACGATGGATTGCTTCATCTCGCCGGCTAGCGCGTCCACATCATGGTTGTAGAGCAACTTGAACTTCTCGCGAGACGGCGGACTTAGCTGTTCGGCAGCTTTCTTCGATTCGTCAACCTTCTCCCATAGCAACAGCTGGAGCGCTTCGTGGGCGGCGCCGATATCGGCGGGCGGAAAGAACTCGTCAAGATGCGAATAGATGAGGATCAGTGGTCCATACTCGTGGGCCTGCATTGCGAGCGTGGTGCCGTCTGGCCGCGTGATCGTATTCGTGATCAGGAACTGGGAGACGCGCTCCAAGTCGTCATGCGCTCCCACCGAAACCACGAAGCCGATGTAAGGCGCATATTGCGGGCGGGCGGCGGCGATGAGAGATAAGCCACCTCCGAAGCTGATCCCGAGCAAGCCTACCTTTTGACCAGTGTCGGTGGAAAGGCTGCGGGCGGAGTAACCGATGAGATCGATGGAACTGCTGTCGATCCGATAATCGGCGAGGGCGGAAAGCTCGGGCGTCAGCACGCGAATGCCGCCGGCCGACATGGCGCGCGCGAAGGCGACCAGGCGCGGCTCGTCGATGCCAAGGTGATGCACGCCGTGCACAATGACCATCGCGGGCGCATTGGCGATGCCCTGCGGAATATACAGCCGCGCGCGAACCGGGCCTGCGGGTGTCGGCACCTCGATCAGCTTTTCCTCGATAGGATAAGTGCCGAAGCGGGCGAGCGTGCCCCAGTCTTGTGGATTCTCGATCCGCAGCAGTAGCGCAACGGCGCGAAGGTGAGTCGCGACCGGGCGGGCAAGAAGCAGAAGAATTAGAAGGACCAAACCGAAGAAGACAACGGTTGCGATGCGGCGACGATGGCGTGCGGCGGGAGAGGCGCTTTGCAGTTTGCTCGCTGGTGAGTTCAAGGATTGAAGGTCAAGTATGCCGGTTCTCTCTTAATCATGCCATCGACGCCACAACGGACGCGGCGGGCTCCGATCACGGATTGGTGAGTCAACCCAGAGTTTGGGGAAGAAGCCCAGACGGCCCGAGCCATGCAGGGAGAATTCTGTCCAGCGCGTCTAGAGTGATGATTTCGAGGTGGGAAAGGCGATAGTTTGCCGTGCCCCACAGCCAAGGTGCGGACCATGTGTGGTTGAGAAAAAGGCTCGACCTTGTGACTCTTCGCGCTTCCTTGTGGACGTTCCCATCCGCCGCATAGTCAACCTGCCAGAGAAGGCCGGGAGGAACAACCAGAACAGGTACGATCGCCTGGAAGAATGGCAAGGGCATCGCAATCGGAGTGCCTACAGCCTTCCATACGATGTCCTTGCAACTATTCACAGCTTGGTTGAGCTTCTCGAAGGTCGCACTGTCATCACTAAAAAGCTGTCCTGATTGACCATCCCGCCCAATTTGGTCGGTCTTCTTCCCCACCATCTCGCCCAATTTGTAAATAGAATCGACTCCCACGGTTCTGACCTGCACTGTGGGTATTGCTCCTACTAGGTGAACAATAACATCGTGGAAGGATTCCGCACTGATCCTAGGAACTGCGCTCAGAAGGAGTGGACGACTGGCGTGGAGATTCTTGCATTCGATCGCTAGTTCGAGCCTCCGCGAACCTTGTTGTTTCGTCGCGCGAATGTCGAACTGGCGAATCCTTATCGCTTACGGGATCCTGATATGTGCCAGAATGCCAGCATTCGAAATGAAGGTCTCGCAATCTGTTGAGGACTTGCATCTCGAAAGCGAAGTCGGAATCGTTTGCTACGAACTCTTTCAGATCCTGTTCGGTGATCGGATCCTTCTTTTGTTTCGCCATGCTTCAGTCTCAATCAAGAATAAGACCAAGGGCAAGCACATGGAGAGGATTGTCACAACGTCGGTAGCCGATCGTTAACCCTCGTTTCGGGCCCGTCCCTAGCCTCGGGGAATTCAGCCGTTCTCTCTACATCACATCGTTGCGTTTGCGCAGGAAGGCCGGTACGTCTAAGTCTTCTACTGGGTAACTCGGCGTTGCTACGCGCATTCCATCCAGCGAAATTACTTCCGCTTGCTGCGAGTTAAAGGCCGCCGGGGCTGGCATCTGATCGAACGTCGCGGACGCCGAATCGGGCTGAAAGGCTGGTTCTGGCTCGAACACCGGCTCACGGTTCGCGAAGTCATTGTCCGCAGCATCCGCGGAACTGCCGAGATCCTGCGCTGCGCTCGCCGATTCGCTGGCAGCTACGCCATCCGCAAAATCATCTGCATGGTCGGTCACGTGGAGGCGATCGCGGTGGCGCGGAACAATGATTGGATCGAAGCTCTCATTACGGCGGGCATTGCGGGCTAGGGCGCTCTCGCCACAACCGTCTTTAAAGCCCGTCGCGATCACCGTGATCTTCACCGAGTCTTTCATCTTCTCGTCGAGCACGGCTCCGAAAATAATGTTGGCATCTTCGTGAGCTGCGCCTTGAATGATGGTGCAAGCCTGCTGCACTTCGGCGAGCTTCAGCGAACTCGATCCCGTGATGTTGATGAGGATGCCTCGCGCCCCATCAATGGCTCCGGCTTCGAGTAGAGGCGAGGCGATGGCGCGCTGGGCGGCCTCAGTGGTGCGGCGCTCGCCGGACGCGGTAGCCGTGCCCATGACGGCGTAACCCATGCCGGCCATGATGGCTTTCACGTCGGCGAAGTCGCGATTGATGATGCCAGGGATGGTGATGATGTCGGAAATGCCTTGCACGCCCTGGCGAAGAATGTCGTCGGCGATGCGGAACGATTCGAAGAAGCCGGCGTTTTCGGCGACAGCGAGCAGCTTTTCGTTGGGGATGACGATAGTGGTATCAACCGACTCCATAAGTTCGGAAACGCCGCGCTCGGCTTGCTGCATGCGGCGTTTGCCTTCGAAGGCGAATGGCTTGGTGACCACGGCCACGGTGAGCGCGCCCATTTCGCTGGCAAGCGAGGCGATGATGGGAGCGGCTCCGGTCGCCGTGCCGCCGCCCATACCAGCGGTAATAAAGACCATGTCGGCGCCTTCGATGGCTTCGATGATCTTATCGGAATCCTCAAGCGCGGCTTTGCGGCCGATTTCAGGATTGGCGCCCGCGCCGAGTCCGTTGGTGAGCTTGACGCCGAGCTGAATTTTCGTAGCGGCGCGCGACATGCGGAGAGCCTGCAGGTCTGTGTTGGCCACGATGAACTCGATGTGCTCCATGCCGGAGTCGATCATGCGGTTGACGGCGTTGTTGCCGCCTCCGCCAACACCGATGACTTTGATGCGTGCGTCGTTGCGCGCTTCTTCGTTGAAGCTGATGCGGAGTCCGTTGTCTTCGATCATGGTGCACCTCGTTGTTCGTCGTCTGTCGTTGGTCGTTGGTCGTTCGCTATTCGGCTTTCAGCTTTCGGCTGTCAGCTCTCAGTCAACCTCTTTTGCCGGCGAGTGGCCGGCGCAACTTCACGCTCCCTTTTTTGCGAACAGGGCCTTCATCCTTGATCCGAATCCTTGCTCCTGCATCCCTCTCGCTAATCTTGCGCGGTGGCCGTAATAGATCATCCCCAGCACGGTTGAAAATTCCGGCTCGGCCATGAACGATGGCATCTTCGCCATGGGCGTGGGCCAAGCCAGGCGCGCGGCTTTGCGCAGAACCGATTCCGCGACATCGAGCAGGCCGGGCAGTCGAGAAGCTCCCCCGCTGAGGACGAGGCCGGCAATGCAATGATCCAGAACGCCCGCCTGACGCAGGTTATCGCGCATCATTTCGAAAAGTTCACGGGCACGTGGACCGAGGATTTCTCCAATCATGCGCTGCGACATCATCCGCGACGGACGATCGCCAACCGAAGGAACCTCGACTTCATTGCCCTCGGGAATCAGCGTGGGCACGGCATTGCCGAACGTTTTCTTGAGCATCTCGGCGTCGGCAAGGCCGGTACACATGCCGACGGAAAGATCGCTGGTGAAGTGATCGCCGCCGATAGGAATCACGGCGGTGTGCGCGACCGCGCCCTGCTGAAAGACGATCAGATCGCAACTGCCAGCGCCGAGATCGGCGAGGCAGACGCCAAGTTCGCGCTCGTCCGCGCGCAGGACGGAATCGGCGCAGGAGAGCGGCTCGAAGATGGTGTCATCGACGTGGACTCCCGCCTTGTTCACGGCGGTGACCAGATTCTGCGTGGCGCTCGAAAGCGCGGTCACGATGTGGACGCGGACTTCAAGGCGCGTGGCCATCATGCCGGTGGGATCCTGCACGCCGGGTTGATCGTCAAGGATAAATTCCTGCGGCAGCAGATGGAGAATTTCCCGATCGGCGGGCAACGGCAGGCTGCGCGCTTTTTCCACGGCCTGGCGAATTTCATCGCGGCCAATTTCGCGCGAGCGCGCGCCAAAGCTGATGCCGCCATGGCTGTTCATGCCGCGAATGTGCGCTCCGGCAATGCCGATGACGGCATGCTCGATGGGAATGCCTGCGGCATCTTCGGCGGCCTCGGCAGCTTTTTGAATGCAGCCAACCGCTTTATCGAGTTCGGTAATGACGCCTTTGCGCAGGCCGCGCGACTCGCTGATGCCGTGTCCACGATAGCGCAGGCCGTTGTCGCTCAGCTCGGCCACCAGCACGGTCGTTTTGGCGCTGCCTACGTCGATGGCGGTAATGAAATTGGGCGCGAAGGTAGGCATGATGACCGCTAGTTTTGCGGGACCTCCTTCGCGATGGCGGGGCTTGGCTTCTTCTGGCTGCTGGCGAGTGCAGAGGGCGTGCGAGCGGGCTTCGGCGCCGGAGATTGAGCCGACTTTGCAGCCGGCGCTTTCTGCGCAGCGGCGGGCGGCTTGCTCTTTTCAGTCACAGTGGATGCCGCCGGCCTGGTGGTAATCGCTTTGGCCTTTGCCCTTTGCGCGGAATGATGAGCCGCCGCTCTGGATGCGGCTTTGGGCGCGATCTTCGCTGTGGGCTTTGCCGCAGCCTTTTGAGTCGCCTTCGATTTCGCGGGCGCAATCTTCACTGCAGGAGTTGGCGGCGCGGGGCGATCTACGAATTTTTCATAGTTCACAATCGCGGCATTCTTCACGCCTGCGGCCAAAGCTGCTTTCGCGGCAGCGGGTGTTAATGCTGGCTGACGCGGAATGCCCTCCAGATCGGGATTGACGATGATCTGTCCGTCGTAGCGCAAATCCACCGATTCGAGTTTTTGAAACTGCTGCCGCCATGCCTCGACGTTCGTTACATAAATCTTGTAGCGCTGCAGATAATTGCTGCTGCCAAGGTGAACGAGCACTCCACCGGTGGAATCGGCGGTCGTAATCTTCACGTCTTCGGGATCGTTGAGGTCGACTTCGCTGATGTCCTGCGAATAGTGCGCGCCGCCGGAATCGAGTTGCCGCACGAGCTCGTTGTAGTTCTTCATGCGCGCTGCCCGCGTGGAAAGCGGCTCGTTTGCATTCATGCCGGCGATTACGGGAAAAGAATATTTGTGCTTCGGGCCAGACGCGAGTTCCATCAGATTGCCGCCGGCGTCGATCAGCGAAATATGCGACCCGATGCGAGCGAAGGCGACTGGCGTGCGCTCGTGTACTTCGATTCGCAGGCGATTGGGCACAAAGCGCATCACGCTGGCCGATTCTACCCAGGGAATTTGTTGCAGTTGCTGCTGGCGTTGTTCGAGCGGGACGAAGAAAATGTTGCGGCCGATGTCGCCACCCATTACATCCATCACCTGCGCGCGCGTGACGTGCTGCGCGCCGGAAACCTCGATCTGATCGCTCGAGTCTATCCGGAATCGCCAGGAATGCTTGCCGTAGCGGTAGAGAGCGGCGCCGAAAATGGCGAGAACAGTGAGGACAACAATCGCCAGCGCGGCCCACTTCAGGCCATTGGCGGTCTTTTTGGGGAGCGATCCGCGGCGGACTGAGACTCGTTTCTGGCCGCGCAGGAATGGAGATTCCTGCTCCGCTTCCAGATCGATGACGCGCGAATCGTCGAAAGGCTCGCGTGCGCGAGCCGCTGGGTGCGAGGCGTCATCGTCGCGATGACCACGCTCGCGTTCATCCTCGCGAGACTCGGGAAGAGGATACAACTCTTCCTGGACGGCAGTGGAACTTGATTTGCGCGCCACTCGTTCGGGTCAGTTGTCGTCAGAAAACCGCTGAGCTTGTTTAGAATAACGCGCTTTCGCGAAATGAGACAGTGCAAAGTTGAGTGCGGGGAAATGCAGTGGCCGGCGGTCTGTGATTGGTAGGCGAAAGTCCAATAACACGCCGCAGACTAAAGACGAGCGACCAGCGACTTTTTCTCTAGAATCTCCAGAATAATCGGCCCAAGCTGCGACACGCTGCCCGCCCCTAACGTCAGAATCATGTCGCCGGGTTCGGCAAGCTGTGCGACGCGCTCGGCCGCATCGGCAAATGAAGAGACATAAGTTGCGGTAGGCTTTCCCGATTGGCCGATGCGATGCGCGAGTGCCTCGCCGGTGACGCCCTCTATCGACTTCTCGCTAGCCGCATAAATATCGAGCACGGAAAGTGTATCGGCATCGCCGAAGGCGGCGGCGAAATCGTCCATTAGATCGCGAGTGCGCGTGTAGCGATGCGGCTGAAAGATGACGTGAATGCGGCGGAATCCGCACTGGCGCGCTGCGGCGAGCGTGGCGCGGATTTCGGTTGGATGGTGGCCGTAGTCGTCTACTACAGTTACTCCCGCGGCTTTTCCTTTGAGCTGAAACCGGCGGTCGACGCCGCTAAAGCCGTCGAGCGCGGCGCGAATCTGATCGGCGGGAATGTCAAGAGCCGTCCCCACGGCAATCGCAGCGCAGGCATTCAGCACGTTGTGCTTGCCCGGAACGCGCAGCGTAAATTCGCCGAGGTCGCGCTCTTGCCGGTTCTTATCCTTATATAGGATGCGAAAACGGCTGAACGCCGCCTCGCCCAGGTTGGCGCCCGCTGGGTTTGCGGTCGAAGAACGGCCGCGAACCTGGGGCACCTGTTCTCTGGCGGCATTGGTCGGCTGGATAGCGATCAGGAAATCGGAGCCGGGGCTGGTGCCGTAAGTGGTGACGCGGCGATGAACGCGAGGCAACAGGCGCTGGAGGATGGGATCGTCATTGCAACCAACGACAAGGCCATAGAACGGCACGCGCTCCATGAATTCAAGAAAGGTGCGGCGCACGTCGCGCATGTCGCGATAGCAATCCATGTGCTCGCGGTCAATGTTGGTCACGACCGACAAAATCGGTGAGAGCTTGAGGAACGAGCGGTCGCTTTCGTCGGCTTCCGCAACAAGATATTGCGACTTGCCAAGGCGCGCGTTTGATCCCATGGCATCGACGCGGCCTCCGACCACGACCGTGGGATCGAGTCCGCCGCCAGCGAGGACGGCCGCGACCATCGAAGTGGTTGTCGTTTTGCCGTGCATGCCGGCGATGGCGATGCCGTATTTCAGGCGCATTAGCTCGGCCAGCATTTCGGCGCGCTGGATGACGGGGATATGCAGGTGGCGCGCTTCGGCGACCTCGGGGTTGTCAACCGAAATGGCGGAGCTGGTGACGACGACGTCGGCGCCCGCGATGTTCGATCCTTGATGGCCTTCGAAAGTCTGCGCGCCAAGACTCGCCAGCCGCTGCGTGACGGCGGAACTCTTCAGGTCAGAGCCGGAAATCTTATAGCCGAGATTCAGCATGACCTCGGCGATCCCGCTCATACCGATGCCACCGATGCCTACAAAATGTATGCGTTGAATCTTGGCGAACATTGTTAATAAAACCGCTTCGGCGCGTTTACTCCGGGCAAACTCCACTTTGCGCGGTCGACTTCATTCTCCGAGGATCAACGCGGATGCACGCTGATCATAAAACATTTCACCGCCGAGACGCAGAGAACGCCGAGAACAGCTGGGCCAGCTATTGCCATTGCACAACAGTTGCATCCGGCGGTTTCGATAGCCACCGATATCCATGAAGACGATCATCTATTTCGACGCGGTACGCGATGTCCGGAACTCCACGTATGAAACTCTCGGCATATTCGAGGAGGTGCTTTTGACGACTATTCGTTAGCAAGATGATAGATGAGTTGCCGCTCCAACGTGCTCCAAGCACACCATCTCCGCTGCCCGACGCGATGTAGTAGTTTCCATATCTTGGAATTGGCTCGCCTGCTCGAATAACAGAAATGTGTACCGGGCCCAAGTTAGAGTGGTCATCACCTGGATAGCGATAGGCAACCAGATGCATCCTCCGGTCCGGGGAGGGCAGATCAGCCTCAATCTCCCTTTGCTTTCCTGCTGTGTCATCAACTGGATGAATATTGAGCCGAGTCCCACGAAATGCGTCATCCGTCTCAGAACAATCCCAGCCTTTCAAAATGCACTGAACTAGATTCACTTCTACGGCAAGCGAGTCGTCGGCCTCCCATTTGATGGCGGTGTATTTCTCGGGCAGTCTAAACGGTGTCAAGTCGGCGCCCACCTGATCAACAGGTACGACGACCTCCCGGGTTGCCGAGCAACCCAGAGCGCCGAGATCAAAACGATAGTCAATCAGGAGCAAAGACCCGTTAGGCGACGCAAGCTTTCGGTCGATAATGATGTCCTTTCGCGTAAGTCGTTCACCCCATTGCGAACGGACATGGTACAGACCTACGCCAGTTAAGCCCGCCAGCAGCAAGACCGCCATTAGTACGCCGAACTTCCTAGCTCGCTTGGGACGTACGATCATGTAGGCTTTCCATTTATTATGCTCCGGCTCGCAACTTCACGCCGTCGCAGCGCGCTTGCTCGACTAAAACCAGCGGCCAAACTCTCGAAACCCAACGGCTCATCTCCGAGGATGTCACCGGTACACTCATTGTCCCGAGCGCTCGCGCTCGCCCGAAAAACCTTAATCTACGTTAATCAGCGTTCATCCGCGGTAGCGGAGTCCCCGGCCAGCCCTCTTACCATCTCCGCAATCTCCTGCACCGCGTTGGGGTGCGCGAGCGACTTCGCGGCAGCCGACATGCTGCGCAGGCGCAGCGGATCGTTGAGCAGGGCAGCGATTATATCCACCAGATACGCGGCTTCGAGATTGGATTCTTCGACTACCACCGCGGCTCCCACGCGTTCCAAGGCGCGGGCATTGACGTTCTGGTGGTCGTCGGCGGCTCGCGGAAACGGGATGAAGATTGCTGGTTTTCCCGCCGCCGCGATCTCGGCCACCGTGCTGGCTCCTGAGCGGCAGACAAGCAGATCGGCGTGCGCGAACGTTGCCGGCATGTCGTCGATAAACTTGTGGACTTCGCCCGAAACGGCAGGTGCCGAGCCCGGCGGCGCAAGCGGCGATCCGCCGGTCATTCCCAGCCTGCGGTATGCGGCGTCGATGGTCTCATAGTCGCGCTGGCCGGTCTGATGAATGATGTGGAGTCCCGGAACCTTGGCGCGCAATCCGGGCAGCGATTCCATCATGGCTTGATTGATGGCGTGCGCCCCCTGACTTCCTCCGAAAACAAGCAGCGTAGGGGCGCTGTTTCCGCCGCCGATATCCTTCGCGGGCAGATTAAAGAACGCTTCACGCACGGGGACTCCTGTGACCCTCGCGTTGCGGAAGTATTCGCGGGTCTCCTCAAAATGCACCGCTGCGGCGGACACAAACCGGGCAACCATGCGATTGGCGAATCCGGGGATGACGTTGGGCTCGAAAGCCAGCGTAGGAATGCGGCGGCGCATGGCGGCGATCATCGCGGGGCCAGAGGCGTAACCGCCGACTCCGATAACCACGTCGGGGCGGAAGTCGGAGACGATGCGGCCCGCCGTCCAGAGCGCACGCGGCAGATCAAAAATGGTTTTGGCTCGCGTCAGCAGGCTGACGTTCTTGAGCGCGCCGACCTGGATCAGTTCGAGCGAGAATCCGGCCTGCGGGACGAGACGTGTCTCGATGCCGCGCGCAGTGCCGATGAAGAGTACCTCAGCGGCGAATTGTTTCTTGAGTTGCTGGGCGATGGCCAGGGCGGGGATAACGTGTCCGCCGGTGCCTCCGCCCGCGATGATGACGCGCATGGTCAAACAAAAAATCTATCACGGACAGCGCTTCCAAGGGCGGCGTTCGTCGGACTTACTACTGGATAGTCCGCATAGTTTAGGTCGTTCGCGGGAACTGGCGCTCCCGCGCTATACCGGCTGGTTCGACATCGTAGTTTGCGTGAGTAAGTGCTTGGTTCTTGCCTCCAGCGGAACTACCGACATTTTGTCCCAGTCGTAGCCAAATTCCTTTCCGCAATCCAGGCATACCACATACATTTTCGTGGCAAGAGCCGCGGAATTGCGCCGTTGAACCGTTCGCGGAAAACTGTAGCGATCGTGAGAACAGCCAAAAACCACATCGAATATCTTTCCAAACATGTCTTTCACCTCGGGCAGATGAGGCCATCCGTCCATTAACGATTGTCCGGCGACCGTAAACATCGGACTGTGATGCAGATCACTTCAGGAAGTGATGATTCCGGCAGCATGGGGCAGTGAATCCGCCGGACTGCTTCATCGGCCGGTCTGTTTTCCTGTTTTTTCCCTTGAAGTTGGTGCATACTTGTCAGCCAAAGGGCCATCGTGTCTTTCGTTTACGTGGCCTTCAATTTCGCCTGTACACGATTAGGAGAGTTACTATGGCCCACGGTTCCCGGCTGTTTAGAAATTACCCTTTGACTGTTTTTGTTGTTCTGGCTGTCCTTTTCATGTGTGCTGGTTCGCTCAGTGGGCAGGCGGCCTCCAATCGATTAGCCGATGGCCTCGCTGTGGCGGGGCCGGATCGGCCTCCCCAAGTGCCAGAGGGGTATGTGATCACGCCGTTCGGGTATTTTCATCCGTCGTGTGTGCTGAGAATGGAAGAGGGAGAGACGCTGCTTGCCGACGGACGGATTGAACACGCCGATGGAACGCCTGATGCGAACCCTCCGGCATGCGGTTATCCGCGTTACTCGCCGAGCGGGCAACTTGTGACCGAGGACTTCTTGAACCTGAGCAGGACGGATGTACCAACGGTGAACGGCTGGCTTGAGAGCGTGTGGGTGGATACGAGCGATTCGTATGGAGAAATCAGCTCGACGTGGCCAGTGCCGCCGCTGCCGGCAATCAATAATGGTGAGACGCTGTTTTTCTTTAACGGACTCGAGGATATCAGCGCCGTGCAGAGCATTTTGCAGCCGGTGCTGCAGTGGTATGCGCCCGGACCGTGGGCGGTAGCCAGTTGGAACTGCTGCCTCTCGGGCATCACAGTTGAGAGCACGCCGGTGAAAGTCAGCCCGGGAGATACGATTCTCGGAACCATCAGTTCCACTTGCAAGGCAGGAGTTACTTACTGCGCCAAGTGGAACATAGTAAGTGAAGACCAGAACACGGGGAAGAAGACGACACTGGCTAAGACTCCGAGCGATGGACAGGTTTGGAATTGGGCCTTCGGCGCCGTGATGGAGATCTATGGCGTCACAGAATGCACGGACTTTCCAAAGGGCAATAAGAGCACCGTCTTTACTACGCAGCTGTATGACCAGAACCTGGATTTGGTATCGAGTCCAAGCTGGACAAAAGCTCCCGCGGGTTCGACTACCACGCCGAAATGCGGGTACGGATTGAAGGTCACGCCGACCGAGCAGACGCTGAAGTATTAGAGGACGCGGACTAAGGGGTGACGATAGAAAAATCCCAGGTCGCGAAGCTGCGGACCTGGGAAGCCGTCCAGATACTGCAATCAGTTTCATGACTGACGACTACTAACCAGCGACTTATTCTATAACCTTCAACAAAACACCCGCAGTGCTGTAGACCGAGATAGAGTTTCCGGCGTAATTGGAGAGGTAAACCCGTCCGCGAACGTTGTCGACCGCGATTCCAGCCGGCGCGAATGCTAACTGGACGAAGAGGGCCGGGAGCTGGTTGGGACGCGAAATGTACACGGTATTATCGAAGTTCCCCATGTAGAAATCGCCACTCGCATCGGTGGCGATTGAAAGACCGGTATCACCCTCCGCCTCTGTTAGAGCCTCCAAGCCCTCGGTTGAGCCGCTGGCCAGGGCCAAAGTCGAAGATCCGAAATATACATTGGAAGCGGTGCCCCAGCCAATCGTTCCGTTACTCACCGCCATTCCGTAGATAGGGCCGGTGAGACCGAAGGTTTGCGCCAAAGTGGGCACGCCTTGATTGGAAAGCACCGGTTGAGCATAGACGTTGATGTAATTGTGTCCATTCTCAACCCAGATGTTTCCCGCGCCGTCGATGGCTAGCGCTTCGGGAAAGGAAATGCCCGACGTGATTGCGCCGTCGTCCTGCTTTCCTTTTGTATATTTGGTAATGCTGCCCTGCGAACCGCCATTGCTTGCAGCGTAGTTAGCCACCCAGAGATTGCCCTTCGGGTCGATGGCAATGCCAGTGGGAGTGGCGATGGCCGCCGTAATTGTATCGGCCTTCACCTGCGCATAGCTGGGGTTGAACACGAGGATGTTGCTGCCAAGACTATTGGCGACATACAGATTTCCGCTGGAGTCGATGGCGAGACCGTTCGGCCCGTTGAGCGGGTTGGTGGCGGCGAAACTGGCCGACGCGAGAGCGAAAAGGCACAGCAGTGTAGGTGCGAGAGAGCGTGCAAAACTGGATTTCATGGCGAATCTCCTTCATGGTCCTTCTGAATTTGGTTGCTGCAAAATTGCTGCTCACCCATAGAAGCGACGTTTTGCGGAAGATTCCCTCATGAGGGAGCTTTGGAGAGCGGCTATAGGTCCGACAAGCTGAGAGACCTGCACTTCGGCGTGCTCATTGCCCCGACCGCGCGCTCGCATGGGGCTCGCCCGATCACTTCGAGCCGTGCCGATTTCGCGGCCATCCGCCGTTATTGCAAATTCCAACTCGAAGTGTGGTAACGAAGTCTGGCAGCGGCTACCGCAGCCAGTTTTCCAGCCGCAGGTCATCGATAAGCGCGAATTCTCTTTCGTTGTCGGAGATGAGGATATAGCCGAGCGCAAGCGCCTGGGCGGGTGCCCGACTCATCGCCTTCTTGCGGTGAGTAGGGTCGCTTACTCCGCTTGCTTGGTGATGTTGAGTAACACTCCAACGCACGCCAGCGTTACGAATAACGAACTGCCTCCGTAGGAGACGAAGGGTAACGGGATGCCTTTGGTGGGCATTAGCCCCAGCACTACGCTGATATTGATGAAGGCTTGCAGGGTGATCATGCTGGTAATGCCGACGGCGAGGAAGCGCCCGAAGTTGTCTTGCGTGCGCAGCGCGGCGCGCGTGCCCCGCCAAAGAAAAATAGCGAATAAGATGATGACGGCCAGCGCTCCTACCAACCCTAACTCCTCGGCAGTTACTGCGAAGATGAAATCGGTGTGGGGCTCGGGGAGATAGAAGAGCTTTTGCTTGCCTTCCATCAGGCCAAGGCCGGTAACGCCTCCAGTGGAGACGGCGATGAGCGACTGAATGATGTGGAAGCCGAAGCCTTTGGGATCGGCGTAGGGATTTAGGAATGCGAGGATGCGGTCGCGGCGATAGGAGACGTGGAAGATCAGGAAATAGAGCGGGACGATCGCGGCGGCAAAAGCGTATCCAAAGTAGCGCAGGCGTATGCCGGCGACGAACAGGATGCAGGCAGTGATTCCGGCGCAGGCGATGGCGGTGCCTAAGTCGGGCTGGAAGACGATGAGTCCGAGAAAGACCGTAGTGGGCGCGACGGCGGGGAGGAGCGTGTTGCGCCAGTCGTCCATGAAGTGGGACTTGTTCTCCGCCGCTTTACTACTCAGAAACCACGCCAAAAATAAGATGATGGCCGGCTTGGCGAATTCGGACGGCTGAAATGAAACCGGTCCTAAGTGAAACCAGCGGTGCGTGCCGTGTGCCCGATCCAGAAAGAAGACGGAAATCAGGCACAGCGTGGTTAGGCCGAGCGACGTGAAAACCAGCGCTGGGTGCTGCAGGCGCTTGTAGTCGATCTTCATCGCAATGAGCATGACCGCCAGCCCGGCGACCGCCCACATAAGTTGCTTCAACAGGAATTCATAGGCTGAGCCGAAGCGCTCTTTCGCCATGACCGCCGAGGCGGAGAAAATCATGACCAGGCCGATGAAAACGAGCAGAGTGGTGACGGTGAACATCCAACGATCGACACTGACGCGCTTGGCCATAACGACAGTTCTCGGTTCTCAGTGCAGCCCCGCTCGCCCTGTAAGTCTCAGCCGGATTGCAAGAGTCGGGATTGATCCATTTCACCACGGAGACACCGAGGCGCGGCGGGATTTAGACTGCGAATTTGGGCAGGGGATAACTATGTTGGTTCGCGTGGCCGGTTTCGCGTTCGAGTGTGGCTTTCGCGATCCGAAAAAGAGCCTTCTAGGATTTGTGGGCAGCAGCGCGATGCGACAAAAATCCCGCTAGCAGAAAGACGAGACCGGGCGCAGCAATCAAGAAGAAGAACGGACCTTGAGGCCAATGTCCGGAGCGGACCAGATTCCAGACATAAAATGCGATCAAGCATCCTAAGGCGAGCGATCCTCCCAACTCCTCACGCAACCAAGCCACGGCCAAGCCCACGCAAACCCCAATTGGCCAGAAAACCAGCCCCAGCCATTCGTTCCGCGTTGGCGACGGGCCGCTGCCCTGCAAAACCTCAGTCACGGCGAACGCGAGAACGAGTGCGAAGCAGAGAATGCTCCATACGCGAGCAATCCAGCGCGTGATGAGTTCAACGGAGTCGGTGGCCATCGCCCCCTCCTGTTGCAAAAAATGATTGTACCCGTGCGTCTTGCCGGCCGCTTCCAGTCGGATTTACTTACTCGACTGCGCCGTCGCCAGGGACTGCACGGCTTCTTTGAAGACGCTGCCGCGATGTTCGTAGTTCTGAAACTGGTCGAAGCTGGAGCAGGCTGGCGCGAGAAGAACAATGTCTCCGGGAACGGCTGCCTCGGAGGCGCGCTGGACGGCGTTCTCCAGAGTTTCGGCGTGGTCGATTTCGGCGGCGCCATGTATCTGGGATTCGATTTTGGCGGCAGCGGCGCCGATGGTATACACGCGTTTTACGCGCGCGCGAAGCAGATCGTTAAGAAGCGTGTAGTCGCTGCCCTTATCCTTGCCGCCCAGAATGAGGTGAATGTTGGCGGGAAAGGATTCGAGCGCCTTGATAGTCGCGTCGACGTTGGTGGCTTTAGAGTCGTTGTAGTAATCGACTCCGGCAACCTTGGCGACGAACTCAAGGCGGTGCTCGACAGCTTTGAAGTTCTGAACGGCTTGGCGGATTTTCTCCGGCGCACAGCCGGCCAACATGCCGATGGAAATTGCGGCCAGCACATTTTCGAGATTGTGCGCGCCTTTCAACGGGATTTCCGACAGCAGCATGATTTCACTCTGGTGCTGGCCATCGCGAAAAAAGATGCCGCCGCTGCGGACATAAGCTCCCCGATCGATTTCCTTCTTGCGGCTGAAGTGTATGATTTGCGCGCGCGTGCGGCCATGCAGCGCAGCGGTAGTCGCATCATCGGCGTTCAGCACCGTGAAGTCTTCGCCGCCCTGGTTCTCGAAGATGCGCGCCTTGGCATTCACGTAGTTGTCGAAAGTTTTGTGGCGATCGAGATGATCGGGCGTGATGTTCAAAATCACGGCAATGCGCGGATGGAAGTCGACAATGGTTTCGAGTTGGAAGCTGGAAACTTCGAGGACGACCCAGGTTTCGGACCGAGCCTGATCTACGAAAGTAATAGCAGGCGTGCCAATGTTGCCGCCGACAAGTACGGGCACCTTCGCGGCGGCCAGGATTTCTCCCGCGAGCGTGGTGGTCGTGGTTTTGCCGTTCGCTCCTGTGATGGCGGCGATGGGACCGCGGAAAAAGTGCGCTGCCAGCTCGATCTCGCCGATTACTTTTTCACCAAGATTGCGCGCTTGTACGAGTTGCGGAGCATCGTAGGGAACGCCGGGGCTGACGACGATCATGTCTTGTCCGCGAAAAGTGCGATCACCGTGGCCGCCGGTTTCGACGGTAACGCCATGTTCGAGCAGAAGCAGGATTTCCTTGCGCAACTCGGCTTCGGGCTTGGTGTCAGAAACGGTGACACGCGCGCCGCGGGATTTCAGGAAAAGAGCTGAGGCGACGCCGGACTTGCCGAGGCCGACTACGAGAACGCGTTTGTCTTTTAGATCCATTGAGCTAATTTTGCAATTTTGCAATTTGGTAATTTGAAAGCAATGGCAATTTGTCTGGATTAGGTTTTTCAAGTTACAAAATTACCCGATTACGGAATTACAAAATCCCTCCACGCCGAATGCGGCTTTATCTCAATTTTAATGTCGTCAGCGCGAACAGCGCGAATACCAGCGACGCGATCCAGAAGCGCACAATCACCTTCGACTCCGACCAGCCTAACAGCTCGAAGTGATGGTGAATGGGCGCCATCTTGAAAATTCTTTTCTTGCGCAGCTTGTAGGAGCCGACCTGCAAAATCACCGAGAGCGCTTCAATGACAAATACTCCGCCGATGAAGGGCAGCAGCAGCTCCTGCTTGATCATGACGGCGACGGTGCCGATTGCCCCGCCGAGTGAAAGCGATCCTACGTCGCCCATGAATACTTCCGCCGGGTGCGCGTTGTACCAAAGGAACCCAATCGCGGAGCCAACCATGGCTCCGCAGAAAATGGTGAGCTCGCCGACCTGCGGCATGCGCTGTAGCTCAAGATATGCGGCAAACGTTGCGTGCCCGCTCAGGTACGTTAGGACCGCCAGCGCGCCGGCGGCGATCACCGTGCACCCGATGGCGAGCCCATCAAGGCCGTCGGTCAGATTGACGGCGTTGCTCGAACCGACGATGACGATGATCACAAAGATCACAAAGGGCAGAAACGCAACGGGCCAGAGATGAGGATAAGTCGTCAGCCGCTGGATAACGAGATCCGGGCGGAACTGCTTGAAGAAAGGAACCAGCAGCTTGGTGGAATATTCTCCGCGGTATTGGAGGGCGATGAGCGCAATGGCGATCACCACGCTCGCTGCGACCTGATAGCCGATCTTGGCGAGTGCGGTGAGGCCCAGGTTGCGGCGATGAACGACTTTTAGATAATCGTCGGCGAAGCCAATTGCGCCGAACGCTACGGTGGAGAAGACCGCGATCCAAACAAATGGATTTGCCAGGTCGGCCCAAAGCAGCGTGGGGACGAGAATTGCTATGGCAATCAACAGTCCGCCCATGGTCGGCGTGCCGGCCTTCTTCTGGTGCGCTTGCGGGCCTTCTTCGCGGATGTACTGGCCAATTTGAAAATCGCGCAGACGCTGAATAACGATGGGGCCAACAATGAGTCCCGTGAAGAGCGCAGTAAGACTGGCGAATGCGGTGCGGAACGTGAGGTAGCGAAAGATGCGGAAGGGCGGGAAGTAATGGTAGAGCTTCAGGTAGAGCAGCCAGTAGAGCAAAAACTTACCCCCGTCGTTAGTCGTTCGTCATTAGTCGTTATTAGTCGGTTCGGCGCCGTGTCCTTAACCTGCGCGCGCCGCCAATTTGTCTTTCCACGCCTCTAAGGCTTTTTCCAACTTCACGCCGCGCGATGCCTTAAGCAAAACCACATCGCCTTCGCGCGTTTCTCTTGCCAGCCATTCGCCGGCTTCCTCCGGCGTGGCTACAAATTCGGCTTTCATGCCGGCTTCGCGCGCAGCTTCCACCATCGGCTTCGCCATGCCTCGCACGCCGAGCAAAAAATCTATCTTCTTATTGCCCGTCATGTAACGTCCGCAATCGCGATGCAACTGCTCGGCGGCTGTTCCAAGTTCCAGCATTTCTCCGGCAACGGCAATGCGGCGACTGGCAGGCATGGCAGCCAGCGTGTCGATTGCAGCCATCAACGCCTTTGGACTTGAATTGTAGCAATCGTAGAGCACGGAGATGTTGCCGACCTGGACGACCTCGCCGCGCTTGTCGGCCGCCGCGAGTGAGGGCAGGGAAGCGGCGATCTCGGATGGCGTGATGCCATGGTCCATCGCCACGGCCGCGGCGGCGAGCACGTTATACACGTTGTGCTGGCCCAGCAACGGGCTGTGCATCGGCTGGCGCATGCCGTCGCAAACCAGATCGAAGCGCGTGCCCTGCGCGCCAATCACTTCAATATTTTCCGCGCGAACGTCGGCGACTGGCTTGAGTCCAAACAAAACAACTTTGCCTTTAAAGTTGCGGCCGAACTGGCTGACGTATTCGTCGTCCGCGTTGAGAAATGCCGTGCCGGAGCTGGGCAAAGACTCAACCAACTCGTATTTTGCGCGGGCGATCCCGGCGATGGAATCGAAAAACTCAAGGTGTACAGGAGCGACGTTGGTGATGATGGCCTGATTGGGCTGCGCAATGCGCGCGAGCGCGGCAATTTCGCCGCCGTGCGACATGCCCATTTCAACCACGGCCAGATCGTATTCCGGTTCCAGCGTAAGCAGGCCCAGCGGCAGGCCAAAATGATTATTGAAATTTCCCTTGGTGCGATGCACGCGATACTTGATTGAAAGCAGGTGCGCAACGGCCTCTTTCGTGGTGGTCTTGCCGACCGAGCCAGTGATTCCGATTGCCGTCTTGCCCCACAATTTCCGAACAGCCGTGGCCAGCGTTTGCAGCGCGATGAGAGTGTCGTCAACCGCGAGCAGAGTTGCCGGCTGGAGGGGCTGGCCGGCCGTCTCCACATGAGCCAACTTGGAAAATCGGCTGACCCGATCTTTGCGAACCACGGCCGCAGCAGCGCCTCGGCTCAGCGCGGATTCGACGAAATCGTGGCCGTCAAAGCGGTCGCCCTTCACGGCAAAAAAAAGTTCGCCGGGCTGGATCGTTCGCGAGTCGATGGAATATCCCTGAGCCAACGTGTTGGGGTCGTACTGCCCGGCGGCTCCTATAAATTCGGCGATGCGCGAAAGAGAGAGCTTCATGCGCGGCTCCCGGCGGGGCTTGCATGCGCGGGATCGCATTCATAGCCGAGCGACGCGAGCACTTCCCGTGCCACAACGACATCGTCGAAGGGAACGGAACCTTCTCGCGTAGTCTGCGTTTTTTCGTGACCCTTGCCCGCAAGAAGGACAATGTCGCCGGGCGCGGCCTTTCCGATCGCGAGTGCGATGGCCTTGCGGCGGTCGGGCTCGGTCGCATATCTCGCGCCGGATTTCTGTAATCCCGACCTTTGTAATCCAACGACGGCGTCGTTAATAATAGCCAGCGGATCCTCTGATCGCGGATTGTCGGAGGTGAGCACGACGAAATCGCTTCCGTTGCCGGCGGCTTCGCCCATCAACGGACGCTTGCTACGGTCGCGGTCGCCGCCGCATCCAAACAGCGTAATGACTTTGCCAGCAGCATTCAAAGCCGGACGGGCGGCGGCACCCGTCGCTCCACTTGAACTGTGGGCAACAAAATCGCGTGCCAGCATTGTGAGATTGCGAAGCGCGTCGTCGGTGTGCGCGTAGTCGACGACAACTGTAAACGGCTGGCCGCAGTCCACGCGTTCGAAGCGCCCCGGAACGCGAGTGAGATTGGAAACACCCCGAGCGATCGCATCCGCGGCCTGTGCGGCGCGGACACTCCTGTCCGCGCTTGCTAGTCGTGCATAACCGGCAGCCGCGGCGGCAAGCACGTTATACACGTTCACTTTGCCAATGAGCGGCGACCAGATTGAAATCTTCTCCGCCGGCGTCGTCATCTCAAAACGCGTGCCGCGCGGCGTGATCTCGACTGATTCCGCGTGGAAATCGCCAGCGCTCATGCCGTAGGTGAACACCACGGAACTCTTTTTCTTCGCGAGCGTCAGCAACTGCCGGCCATACTCGTCGTCGATGTTAAGGACGGCCGCCCGCGGCGGCTCGGTTCCGCAGCCTTCAAAGAGAATTTTCTTGGCGTGGAAGTATTCGTCCATTGTGCCGTGGTAATCGAGATGATCGCGCGTGAGATTGGTAAAGACAGCAACGTCAAAGGGGATGCCGAAGATCCGCTCCTGGGCAAGCGCGTGCGAGGAGACTTCCATCACCGACTCGGTCACGCCCTGCGCCAGCCCTTCAGCGAGCAATTGATTCAGTTCGAGCGCTTCGGGCGTAGTGTGCGGCGCGGGAAGAACTTTTCCGGCAACATGATATTCAATTGTGCCGACTAGCGCGGTTTTGCGGCCCCCTGCCTGCAGAATGGACTCGATGATGAATGCGGTCGTACTTTTTCCGTTTGTGCCGGTGATACCGGTATTGGCGATGCGCTCGGCTGGATGCTTGTAGAAATTCGCGCTCAGGCGAGCGAGAGCGCGGCGTCCGTGCGGAACTTGTGCCCAGGCAACTCCGGGGCGCGGAGTTTCTGTTGTTGAATCGCTGACAATTGCGACGGCTCCCGCAGCGATGGCCTGATCGATGAAGCGATTGCCATCGCTCGTCTCTCCCTTCATGGCGACGAAAATGAAGCCGGGTCGCACACGGCGCGAATCGTAGTCCACGCCGGTGATGGCCGGATTTCCCGTCGAGCTTCCGCTTTGCGAGAGGATCTCGGCGCCGTCGAGGAGTTGTTGAAAAGTCATTGGAGAGATTATAAGTTGAGCCGGGTTGCGGGCGTGAGCGAATCCGGGGCCCCCATCACGCGCGCTTTTCGCGTGATGCGGTGGAGGAGCGGGAGCCCGCAGGCGAAATCCTGAGCGAGCGAAGCGAGTCGAATGGGTCAGAGGTTAGAGGTCAGAGGGCAGAGGTGAAAAGCGATCGCAAAAGGCAAGGCAGACTGCGGAAGGAACCTCGTCGAAAAGCCGTTCAACCCTGATATGCTGACAATGCCTAAGGGCCACTCTGAAGAGGAGCCATGAGTATTCCTCAAGATTCTTCGTGGAAAACCCGGCTGGTCACGCGGGGATTTCCAGATCGTTCGTTCGACATTGAGTTCTGGCAAGCACAGGGAGATGAAGCCATCTTTTCCGCGGCATGGGAATTGGTGGAACTAGCTGAGGAAATCAGCCATGGCAGAAAACCCACACTACAAAGAACTGCTACAACTCTTAAACGAATTTCAGGTTGAATATTTGATCGTCGGCGGCTTCGCGGTTATGAAGTATGGCGAGCCGCGTTACACGAAAGACCTCGACGTGTGGGTCGGCAATTCAGCCCAGAATTCTCAAAAGGTAGTCGAGGCGCTCAAGCGATTCGGCGCGCCGCTCGACCAGGATGGCATCACTCCCGGGACATTCACCGAAAAACAGGTCGTTTATCAGATCGGAATCGCTCCCGTACGCATCGACATTTTGACCGAAATCACCGGCGTCAGGTTCGCTGACGCCTGGAAAACAAAGGTCGCAAGTACATTCTTCGGTGTTCCCGTGCACTTCATTTCCTTCGACGATCTGGTGGCAAACAAACGCGCCCTCGGCCGCGCCAGCGACCTTGGGGACCTGAGGCAGGATCCAGGAAGCGGAAGGCTAGATAAGTAAGCTTTCAGGCCCGCATCCGCGTGGCAATCTCCGGGAACAGACGATCAGATGCGGCGGCGTGCGGGTTTCCAGCCTAGTTTCAGCTTTGGGAGAGGAGTTCGGCGCCGTCGAGGAGTTGTTGGAAGGTCATTGGAGAGATTGTAAGTCAGAGGTTAGAGGTTAGGGCCAGATTGCAGAGGTTGAACCAGTAACGAACTGGGCTGCGTTACGGCAAAATCCATCCGTGCCAGACAAAGTACATGAAGCCCACCGGAACCGACAGCGCGAGTGCAACCGCCGAATGCAAACGAGTCTTAGGATGGAGGAAATCTTTGGTCGCGAAAGCCACAGTCGCGAGCAGAACGACCGGGACGATGACGAACTGAATTGCACCTACAATTCGACCGCCAATGAATCCATATATCGCGCCGACCAGCAGGAGGTTTGCACACGCAAGGACTTCCGAAATTGCCAACTGGGGCGTCGTTAATTTTCCATACCCCGCACACAAGGTGCTACGTACTGCATGAATCGCTAGATAGCTTAAGGGCTTGGGGTTCGGCATACACGAATTCCACATCAAGGCGCGGCGCGGTTCAAGATTACTATCGTGAACCGGCGTCAGTCCCAAACAAGGAGTCCCGCCATCCGCCCAGTCAAGTGTTGGAAGTACTCGAAAGACTGAATTCGTCATCTTCCAAACCGCACTACCACCCTCGCGCCGGCGGCGACGTGCGCGCCGGGCTGGGGTGATTGTTCTCGGGCTGTGCCGCTGCCTATGGCATCCAGATCGAGTCCGGCATCCTGAGCCGCTTCCATTGCGCTGCGCAGATTCTTGCCTAAGAACGACGGAACTTCGATGCCGCCTTCTTCTACCGCGAGAACCACGGTTCCGCTGGTTGGCGATTTCGCGGGTGCGCCACCCGCGTTGGGATTGGCCGGCCCTGACGCTGCCGCGGACTGGCCTGCAGCATTCCCACTCAAGCCAAAAGAAGGCTTGAATGGGGCACCCGGCGAAGTCGCCGAGAATGCTGCCCCGTGCGCTGCCTGCGCAGTCTCCATCAGCTCTTTTTGCTTTTGCGCCGCTGGCACAATCTGCGAGGCGATGCCGGCTTGCTTTGCATCTCCCGCAGATGCGCTCGCGGATTTTGTCTGCGACAGACTTGCCGTGCTCGAAAATGGCTCGATCCCCGCATCACTCATATCGAGGTTCTCGCCCAGGTGATCGGGCGAGCTTTCGTCGAGAGTTGTCTCCGGCACGTTGCGGCGAGCTAAGAGCTGGCGGCTGGCGGGCAGTTCCACATCGTGCGGCACGTGCTGATACTCGAGTACTTGCTGCACGATGCGCTGAAAGATCGGCGCAGAAACTTGTCCGCCCTGATGCAAGCCCACGGCGGAATCGAGAATCACCACGACCGCGATCTGCGGATTGTTAATCGGCGCGAAGCCGGCAAACGAGCCGACATATTTTGTTTTGGAGTAAGCGTGGGTCGCAGGATCGACCTTCTGCGCAGTCCCTGTTTTTCCCGCCGAAGTATAGCCTTCAAGGATCGCCTTGCGGCCTGTGCCGTGCAGCACGACTCCTTGCAACATCTGGCGCATCTGTGCCGCCGTCAGCGACGAAACCACGCGCGTGCCTTGGGCGGGCTGGAACGCCACGGTCTGAGGCCCATTCTGAGGCGTGACTGTTCCGGCGACGATGCGCGGCGGAACCCGCACCCCGTCATTTGCAATCGTCGAAATCAATGCCGTGAGTTGCACGGCCGAAATGCCAATTTCCTGCCCCATCGAGATCGCCGCGAACGAGACCTTCGACCAGCGTTCGACTGGTTTCGTCATGCCGCGCGTTTCGCCAGGCAGTTCAATGCCGGTCTGCTGTCCGAATCCGAAGGCGCGAATGTATTTGTAGAAACGTTCGTTGCCAAGGCGCATCCCGACTTTGATTGCACCGACGTCGCTCGACTCGGCAATGATGTCGGAGACGGAGAGCATGCCGTGGGGCCTGCTGTCGCGGATGCGCATGCCGTTGATGACAATCGAGCCCATCTGGCAGTCGAACATTTCGTCGGGCCGCGTGACTTTTTCTTCCAGGCCGGCGGAGATAGTGACCATCTTGAACGTGGAGCCGGGCTCGTAGATGTCGCTCACAGCGCGGTCTTTCAGCGATTCGGGCCGGATTTCCTTTTTGTTGTTTGGATTGAATGTCGGCCGATTCGTGAGCGCCAGAATCTCCCCGGTATGCGGATTTTCGACAACCACCGTGCCCGCAATGGCTTTCGTCTCTTCCATGCCACGGTCAAGTTCGCGCTCGGCGATGTACTGAATATTTTGATCGATGGTGAGAACAAGGTTGTCGCCGGGTTCCGGCTGTTTTTCGACGCTCGCAAACCAGCGCTTGCGCGCATCGACCGAGATCATCAGCTTGCCCGGCCTGCCTTCGAGTCGATCGTTGAACTCGCGTTCCAGTCCGCTTAGGCCTTGATCGTCGGTTCCAACGTAGCCGAGAACCTGCGCAGCCAGTTCACGCTTTGGATAAAAACGCTTCGGCTCTTTCTGAAAGTGAATGCCCTGGAGGTTGAGTGAGCGTATGCGCTCCACGGTTTCCGCATCGGCCTTTCTTGCAACCCAGCAAAATGTTTTGTGAGCTTTGCAATCGGCGAGAACCACGCGCGGATCGTCTTTCGTGATGCGGGAAATCAGGCTGACAGTATTGGCGAGATCGGGGGTTTCGGTCGGTACGATGAAGGCCGAGTCCACGTCGATGGACATCGCCAACTCGTGGCCAGCACGATCGTAGATAACGCCGCGGCGCGCCGAGAGGTCGAAGCTGCGCTGCTGCTGGTGCTGCGCGCGGCGCTCGAAATCGCCGTAGCAGAATATCTGGAGATAAACCAGGCGAACGCAGATGACCACCACCCACAGGCAGAGCAGTCCCGACAAGGTGTAAATACGGATTCGTGCGCTGTTGGAGGATGATGCCATTTCAGTTCCCAGTTCTCAGTTCTCAGTTCTCAGCAAAAGGCATCCAGCGGAGAACTGAGAACTGGGAACTGAGAACTGTCTTACTGCGCCGCGACCACAACCACCGGCTTGACGCTGGCCATTACTGGCGCACCCGGATCGGCAATGGTATCCATCTGAATCACCTGGCCGGGATCGGGCGCTTGCAGCCCCAGTTGCCGAGCCATCAGATCGATCCGCTTGGGATCGCGCAGCGACGCTTCTTCCAGACGCAATGCCTGATTCATGCCAGCCAGGCCGTCGCGCTGATTGCGCAGAGCTTCTATCTTGTAGCCATACTCAATGGCGCGGAAATGTTGCAGCGCGTAGCCCATGACCAATAGAAACAAGAGGCACAACACTACTCCGAAGATCCGCATCTCTCGCTCGCGGCGCGGATCTTCCACCTTCACCAGGCGCGAATTGTCGATGCGCTTGCGGAAATAGATTTCCGGCGTGCCCAGCCAGCAGGACTTGCGCCGATCGGAATGAATTGGTTGTAACGCTACGGCCGCGCTCATTATGCGACTCCAGACTCGTGCCAAACGGGAAGTTTCGATTCGTAATTGGTGCTGTCCCCGGCGATCCAAACGTCGGGAACGCGGAAGTCCTGGCCAGCGGTCTCGTGCGATTGTGCCGTGCGCTCGACCGTCGCGATCAGATCTTCGATGAGTGTGCCGGTAAACATCATTGCGAATATTCCGATTTCCTTTCCGGACAGGGCCTTATTGTTTTTTCCTGCTTGGCCGCTCCGGAATAACTCCACCACAGAACTTGGCTTGCTGATGCCTTTGCCGGCGGGATGGCCGGCGCTCCTGTCTCTACCGCTCTCCTAAAATCTTTACCCGGCGCGCTTTACAATCCCCGCACCGGGAGCCCGGCAGTTTCTCCGGACGAACGCTAAATTCTTTCCGCCGCGCGCATCTTTGCGCTGCGCGATCGCGGATTGCTTTCAATCTCTTCTTCGGTCGCGATCTCCGGCTTTTTTGTCAGCAGCCGGTACAAGCCTTGCTTTGCGCCCTCGCGCATCGCATCCTTCACGATCCTGTCTTCGAGCGAATGAAAGCTGATCACCACCAGCCTTCCGCCCGGCTTCAGCACGCGAGGCGCAGCCTCCAGCAGTGCTTTCAGATCGTCCAGTTCACGGTTTACGAA
>JBAVYO010000120.1:0-12113 GCA_049698855.1 Terriglobales bacterium | reverse complement strand
CTCTGCGCGAGTGGGCCTATGGCATTCACTGGCCTGACTCCGAGCAGCGCAACCTAGCCCTCGCCCCCTGGACCGACTACTACAACTTCGAAAGACCCCATGGTAGTCTTCAATACCAGCCGCCCATCAGCCGCTCCGAACCGGGTACAACGTCTTGATCATCTACAGCCACCCGCCGACTGCCCCCTGTCCGATTGGCGGTGATCCAACAAAAGCATATCCTTTATGGGTCAAGAATCCAGTCTTGGCTCTATGGAGGTGCGTGCAATGGACGTTGGCACAGTTGCGGCGTGGATTCAACTTGGACTCTGGGCTGTCGGAGGCGTTGCTGTCGTTGTGGGGATCGTCAAGAAATGGGGCAAGGAGGGGCTTATGACCCTCCCGCTCAAAGTCGTGTATCTCGCGCTGTTGTTTGGATTGGCTATCT
This sequence comes from Terriglobales bacterium, assembly GCA_049698855.1. GTDB lineage: Bacteria > Acidobacteriota > Terriglobia > Terriglobales > Acidobacteriaceae > Acidiflorens. The sequence continues at coordinate 11,686 of JBAVYO010000120.1, read as the reverse complement.
CCGCAACGTCACTGTACTTCAATTACCGTCCACGAATCGTCCAAGTGGACAAGATCGTTGAGAAGCCGGTAGAGAGAATAGTTGAGAAACCCATACAGCAGGAGTGTCAGAAAGTTGGAGCAAATGAAAAAGCTCCCGTGGAGAGGGAACCTCATACTCCGCCAAAGAGCGGAGTCGCGATCCAACAGAGCAATTCTGGTGGACTAAATGTGCAGCAAGCGACAACCGGTGAAAATAGTCCAATTGTGAACAGCCCCATAACCATTGGCGATGTCCCCAAGCATATTTCCCCAGGAGATATGGCGAACCTAACGAATTACCTGCATGCTGTTAAGGATAAGTTCGCAAATGTTCGTGTCGGAGTGGCAGCAGATCAATACACACAATCTTCGCCGTTCGTGGACGACTTTTTCAAGATTTTAAGTGATGCACAACTGCCGATGGCGGCTCCCGGAGTGCAAGAGATCATGGTGTTCAATGCGCATTCGTCTCAGAAATTTAAGGGGGTGAGAATCGGAGTAAAGGGAGAACCTCTAAAACCGGGAGAAGGGGCGAACGTCGCACCTCCAGACCCGCTGTATTATCTCACCGCGATTATCGACGCTCTCAGGCTACCGCGTCAGTTAGATCGCGACCGAAATGCCGAAGCAGGAGTCATTACTCTTAAGTTTCTAGGGGGGGGTGCCAGACTAGTCATCGTGAGGACAGAACGCCGGGTGCCCAAGGTCTCGCGCTTTTCGAGACCTGGGATTTACGGTCGCGTTCATCTCGGGATCTTGCGAACCCCACTCTTCATAACTCAACCAGAAAGATTTCCTCACATCCTCCTCGTCCACAGCCGGGTGCCCCACTCATCGGGTACTTTGCGATGAGTGGGATTCCGCGAGCACTCGCGCCTCCGCAATCTCATCCAAACTTTTCTCTCGCGGGCGGTACTTGCAGCGGATGGGGAGGCTTGTGGAAAATGCGGGGACAGACGGGACGTTCGCCGGTTTTTGCTAATTGGGACCTGGGGCACATCCCGTCTGTCCCCGGGGTTTTGGTCAAGACAAGGCTGGGGGGCACCTGCCGACGGGGCCGCATAATCAGGCCGTCGATTGGACTAAAGGAACTCACGTTTATCGCCCAGCGTGGAAATGGGGAACGTCCCGTCTGTCCCCGGGTTTTTCCCCCAGGTACAACGTCTTGATCATCTACACCCACCCGCCACTCTCACTCCCCGCCCTCGCCACCACTCCCGCTTGAGTCGTCATGCGTTGCTTCCCGGCAAACCCCAGTGGAATCATCGTACTCGCCGACGCTTTCCGTATATCCCCCTTGTGGATCGTAGGTGTAGAAGTACATCGTGGTGTTGTTTGGTCTGACGGTTATGCGGGCGATCCCACGCGGGCCAAGCGGGGTCGGCTTGTGACCAATCTTCTCCAGCGTCAATGCGGCTATTCGCCCTAGTTTCTCTACTGCCTCCTTAGTGTCGCGTCTGGCCTGCTCCAGTTCTTTACCTACGAGTTGCACGCTCTTTTTCTGGCTCATCCTCATCCTCCTTGTCACGAATGTTAACTAAAGCGCTGCCCCTCCTTCAGCGACTTACATCTGGGGTAGCTGAGTAATGAATCAGGCCCTTTTGTGGATACTCTCGGCCGGCGCATGAAGAGGACCGAGCTTTAAATCACGTGTCCTCCACGACCGGTAACCCCGACACCTCACGCATCCGCGGCGACAGATCGTAACTCACGGTCGTGACCTCAGGACAGCGCTTGCATGCAGCCCCGCCTTCCTGCGAAAACCAGCGACAATCCTTCCGAATGGTGCAGGCGGGTAACGAATCCACGACCTCGGGCAAAATCTTCACGATCCTAGTCGCCAGCCTGCAATCGGCTCCATCGAAGTGCGGGCACTTATGCTCGGCGCAGGTTGCTGCCAGACGGAACACGTCCGTTGGTTTTAGCGGAGCGGCCATGGCAAGAACTTCCGGACTAGCTGGCAAGTTCTCATTGAGATATTCGAGCATCGGGGCTGAACCGTCGCGACGTACTACTCCCAAAACCCGGCAACGATCCATCCCTGGCTGCGCACTCGGACAGAGTTTCGACATGCCCATCTCCCTGCTACGGCTAGCCCGGCGATTGCCCCTCTAGGTCGCAGATGAAACAGGTGGAATGCCGCAGACTACGTGCCTTCCGACCGACAGGACCGTCCCTTGGCCTTTCGTCTTCTGCGCAGTAACATCACGGACTTCCGGTTGCGATGTCACGATGTGTTCGGCGACGGCATCCGCGAATGCCTGCGCCTCGCCCAACGTCACTTTTGCCGCCAAGGACTGGGGTATGGCGAAGCCGGTGACTAGGGAGAGCGTTGTCACTTCGTGCGGCGTTTCGAGGTTAAACTTAGGGTGTTCTGACACCGCAGCCTTTACGGCCGCTTGTAAGGTCGTCAATGAGATGGAGTGTGCTTGCGCCATAGTCTTCCATTTCCTCGTCCTTGAGTTTCAAGGCCGATTGAATCTCTGAAGTGTCGTGCTAAATACGAATCTGCCGTTAATCGGCAACCTGGGAAGGGGGGACCAAAGTCAAAACTCGACGACGTTAACCCTCTAAGTTAAATGTGTCAAGAGTCAAAGCTGGTTTGTTACGAATACCGAACAAATTAGATTTCATTCCTACTAAGTTGGTGACGATGGGGCGGTGGCCCAGCCATTCGCGCATTTTGCAATGAGTGGGATTTCGCGAGCATTCGCGCCTCCGCAATCTCACCCAGACTTTTCGTCAAGTTGCGATTTGAATTTATTCATCACAAATGAACGGTGCGCGCGGTCACAGACTTCCCGCGCGTTCAATGCGAAAATGACTGCAAGATTGGTGGGGTGAGAAGTGTGTCCATAATCCAAGACGGCCCTCAAGAATTCCCGAAAATGAACTTTTTAGCCGTTTTTTGCAGTAACTTGTTATTTTTCAGGACTTTGCCTGCAAATCGTTATTTATCAAGACTTTGAAAAAATTCATCGCCAAGGTCTTGATTCCATTAGACCGGGGGAGGGGGGTACCCCAGTACCAAGCCATAATGTACCAACTAGTAACTAGTCAAGAAATTGGAGAGTTTCAAAGAGACAGCGCACAGACTGAAGGGATCCTTCGACTCCGCAGGGACTTCACTTCGCTCCATCCCTGCTCCGCTCACGATGACAATTTGGGGAGCAACAATATGGTGGAGCAACTGAGCGCTGACAACTGAAAGCTGAGATCTGCTGACGACTGAGAACTGACAGCTGAGAGCTAACGGCTAATAGCAAAGAGCGAAGAGCCATGCCTTCTTGTTAGAATTTCTCTCTCATGATCTTTCGTAGCGACAATCGCTCTCCTGACCAGGTTCGACCGGTCAAAATTACTCCTGACTTTATTTCTACCGCGGAAGGTTCCGCGCTGATTGAAATGGGCAACACGCGCGTCATCTGCACCGCATCGATCGAGGAAACTGTGCCTGTGTTTCTGCGCAACTCGGGCAAGGGATGGATCTCCGGCGAATACGGAATGCTGCCGCGCTCCACGCTGACGCGCACGGCGCGCGAATCGGCCAAGGGACGCCAGAGCGGACGCACGCAGGAGATTCAGCGCCTGATTGGACGGTCGCTGCGCGCCATTGCAGACCTGAAGCGACTCGGCGAGCGCACCATCTGGATCGATTGCGATGTGATACAGGCCGATGGCGGAACGCGCACCGCTTCGATTACGGGAGCGTTCGTCGCGCTCGGACTTGCGCTGCAACGCTTGATCGATGCGGGAACGTTAACCGCTGCGCCCATCCGAGATTATGTGGCTGCGATCAGCGTGGGCATTGTGGATGGCGAGCCGCTGCTCGATCTGAACTACGAAGAAGATTCGCGCGCCGATGTGGATATGAACGTGGTGATGACCGCGGGCAACAAGATTGTCGAGCTACAGGCAACGGCCGAACATCAGGTGTTTGACGACGCGCAACTGGCGAAGATGATGGCGATGGCGAGGCAAGGCATCCAATCGCTGATCGCCAAGCAGCAGGCGGTGTTGGGAACGCTGGCGCTGCGGCAGTGAACGGCGTGAGTTTGCGGCAGCAAGTTTGGTGAGTTACCGCTTTCGGGCGGCAGCGATTGATTTGACGATCATGGACTCCAACACACGCTGGTCCACGTCGGCGAGTTTCTTGATGTAGAGGCAGCCCTTGCCGGTTTCGTGCTTGCCGAGTTTTTCGAGGAGCGTCCTCGATTCACTGCACCCGATTGCGCCGTACAAGACATTTGCCGACTTGCGCGGCGAAAAACCGATCAGCGGCGCATCGCCCTCTCGACCGCTGTCGTATTTGTAGTGACAACTGCCGAAGCCGACGATGGATGGTCCCCACATCTGAGGCTTTTCGCCGGTCGCGGTTCGCATCAATTTGACGATGGCCCTGGCATCCGCGCGCCGGGTTTGGTCTTCGATAGCATCGATGAACTCGGCTACGCTTGCTTTGGTGGGCTTGGTTTTGTTCTCCGCCATGTGGCCTCCGTGTGGCCGTTTTGGAAGGCTAAACGAGTCTGCGAAAACGGGCAACTCGGGAGGAAAGGTTCGTCAGCCTGCGCTATAAGAAACGGACAGGAGGATTGCCCCTGTCCGCTGAGACTGCCGAGCTTCGCGCGGCCTGGACGCAAGAATGCCCGTCCCTACACGAGCTTGAACGGGCGAGTCGCCCGTTTCCACGTGAGCTATTTGTATTCGAGCGCCATCTCCGCTAGCGGGACCGGCTTATAGTCGCCGGCGTGACCGGCCTGGCCGAATTCCATCATGCGCTGCGCTACAACTTTCTTCATGGCGTCGCGCGCAGGCTTCATGTAATCGCGGGGATCGAACTTTTCGGGAGTATCCACGAATACCTTGCGGATTGCTCCCGTGATCGCCAGCCGATTGTCGGTGTCGACGTTGATCTTGCGGACGCCGTTGCGAATGCCGAGCTGAATCTCCTCGACGGGGACGCCCCAGGTCGGCTTCAGTTTGCCGCCGTACTCGTTGATGATGTCCTGCAACTCTTTGGGCACGCTCGACGAGCCGTGCATGACCAGGTGCGTCTTCGGCAGGCGCTTGTGAATCGCGATCAGAATATCCATTTTAAGGACGGAACCATCGGGCTTCTTGGAGAATTTGTAAGCGCCATGGCTGGTGCCGATGGCGATAGCGAGCGCATCGAGGCCGGTCTTTTCGACGAACTTTACGGCCTGATCGGGATCGGTGACGTGCTCAAGACCGCTGCCGCCGGCGCCGTGGCCGTCTTCGATTCCGCCGAGCACACCGATCTCACCTTCGACCGTTACGCCGCGGGGATGAGCGTATTCGACGACTTCTTTTGTCACGCGCACGTTGTAGTCGAAGCTGGAGGGAGTCTTGCCGTCGGGCATCAGAGAGCCATCCATCATCACGCTGGTGAAGCCGAGGTCGATGGCGGACTTGCAGGTCTCCACGCTGTTGCCGTGGTCGAGGTGCATGACGAGAGGAATCTCGGGATAGAGTTCGGCGGCGGCCAGCATGAGGTGATAGAGATACTTATCCTGGGAATAGGCGCGCGCGCCGCGGCTGGCCTGAATAATGACCGGGGAGTTGGTCTCCTTGGCGGCCTCCATGATGGCCTGAATCTGCTCCATGTTGTTCACATTGAAAGCGCCAACGCCGTAACCACCCTTGGCTGCTTCGTCCAGAAGTTGCCGCATAGAAACTAAAGGCATAGTTGCTGCTCCTATCGAATAAAGTCGATGCTCTGAAGTCGGGAAATCTGGATTTATTGTAAGGCGAGGGCGACCGCGCCTCTGGTGACGGACATCACATTGGGGCGTGTTGTTTCCGGAACCGGCGTAACGGAGCAGGGGCAAGTGAAGGGCTCACCGGCCATTTAGGGGCTGCGATCCGTTCGGGACGGTCATTTCGCTATAATGATCCCGAATCGCTTGCGTTTTGTTTTGCCCGGCACTCCGTTAGACAGACCGAAGTAACCATATCGACGACCGATCGGAGGATTTATGAAACTCACTCCCGGCAAGCTAGCCGGTCTTAAAGCCGTATCGAATGCACATGGGGTCATTGCCGCTGCTGCCATGGACCAGCGCGGCTCACTACAGAAGTCGCTCGCCAAGGAAAAGGGCTCGGCTGTGAGCGACGAGATGATGGAGGAGTTCAAATCGCTGGTGACGGAAGTGCTTACACCGCATGCCAGCGCGATTCTGCTCGATCCTGAGTGGGGATTGCCTGCCTCCAAGCGCCGCTCCAAGAACGCGGGATTGTTGCTGGCATACGAGAAAACTGGCTATGACAAAACGGGGCCGGGACGACTGCCCGACCTGCTCGATCACTGGTCGGCGAAGCGGCTGAAAGAAGCTGGCGCGGACTGCGTGAAGATTCTGCTTTACTACACGCCGTACGATTCCAAGGACGTGAACGACAGGAAGCACGCGTGGGTTGAGCGCATTGGCGACGAATGCCGCGCCAACGACGTTCCGTTCTTCCTGGAGTTCGTCGGCTATGAAGAAGGCGCTGACGAAAAGGGCTTGGAATACGCGAAGAAGAAACCGCACATCGTGACCGAGAGCATGCGCGAGTTCACCAAGGATCGCTATGGCGTGGATGTGCTGAAAGTGGAAGTGCCGGTCAACATGAAATTCGTGGAAGGGACGAAGTCGTTCGGAGGCGAAAAGGCCTATACGAAGAAGGAAGCGATTGATTTGTTCCATAAAGCCGCGAATGTGGCGACGAAGCCATTCATTTATCTTTCGGCTGGAGTCAGTAACGCCGAATTCAGCGAGACGCTCGAGTTGGCCGGCGAGTCGGGGGTAAAGTTCAATGGCGTTCTTTGCGGACGTGCGACCTGGAAGGATGGCATTCCGGTTTACGCCAAGCACGGCGCAGACGCCTTCCGCAAATGGCTGGAGACTGAAGGCGTGAAGAACATCAACAACGTCAACAGCAAGCTGAAGGCGGCTACGTCGTGGTATTAGATCTATGGAGTTGAGCCGACGCTGGCGCACGTGTAATTTCGAGATTCTCTGAATTCAAGGCGGGTCTCAGCGGCCCGCCGTTTCTTTGTGGGGCCGCGAGCTTCGAACCTCGATCAAACTCGGTTCGCAGCTTGTGGCTTACGTCTGGAAGTTCATGCTTTACACCATAGATCTGTTTGGTTTTTTGTGTGATCCACATGCATCCAACTTTGAACGAGCCTTGGACGAACTCCCCGAAGAGGTGGAGAAAGAGTCTTAAGGAATAGGGATCCTTCGACTTGCCGTCGCGTGCGCTCCGGCGGCGCTCAGGATGACAGAGCAGGGTGTCGCGGGTTACGGAAAAAACTAAACCGCTTTAGTAGTTTGCGGCTCCAAACTCGGGGCTCGTTGCTGACTTATGGCTGACCGCAAAACCGCTCTTATCACCGGCGCTTCGTTTGGCATTGGGCTGGAATTTGCGCGCATCTTCGCGCGCGAAGGCTACAACCTGGTGCTCGTTGCGCGTAGCGCCGACCGATTACGCCAACTTGCGTCCGAGGTGGAAAAGAACCATGGCGCTCGCTCTCTGATTCTGGCTGCCGATCTTAGCGATCCGGGCGCGGCGGCGTACGTGTTCGATCAGACGACTCGCGCCAAGATTGTCCTGGACATTCTGGTTAATAACGCCGGCTTCGGGCAATACGGATTCTTTGGCGAAAGCGATCTTGAGGAATGCATGCGCCAGATCCAGCTCAACGTGACTGCGCTGACTCATCTCACGCGCCTTTATCTTCCGGAGATGCTGGGGAGAGGAAGTGGCAGCATACTGAACGTGGCGTCCACTGCGGCATTTCAGCCGGGGCCGCTGATGGCAGTCTACTTCGCGACCAAAGCTTACGTACTGCACTTTTCGGAAGCGCTGGCCAACGAACTTGCGGGCACGGGCGTCACCGTCACGTGCTTGTGCCCTGGCGCAACCGCGACCGAGTTCCACAAGCGTGCTAACGCGACAGGCCAGCGACTGCTCAAATTCGGTTCGATGGACGCGAGCACGGTTGCCGAGGATGGCTATCGCGCGATGGTGGCAGGAAAGCCGGTCGTGATATCCGGGTTCAAGAATTGGCTGGTCGCACAGTCGGTGCGCTTCTCACCGCGCAGCTTGGTGACGGCGATCGCGCGAAAGATGCAGGAGAGCAAGCGATCTGCGGCAAGAAGTCATTGACCTTGGCAAATCAGGGGCCGAAGTTCACCACCGGCGAAGGACACCGTGTTCGTGGTCAAGGCCCTGTGGCGAAATGAGGGTCATGGCGAGGAGCAGCGAACCGAAATACCACGCTTCCGCTCACACGAATGTCGTTCTGCGGCTGCACACTAAGATTCGAGCCTACAAATTTCGTTCGCAAGTCATCGACAGTTACGCGAGCGGCGAAGCGCGCGGAAATGTCGTGTTCGACTCCGGCTCCCACCGCCCAAGTGAAGCGCGACAGCCATCCTCGGTAATACAGTTGGCCCACCGGGACCGAGCCGTCCACCAAGTCCACACCGGCGAGGGCGCGAACAAGCAACCGGGTGTTCTTGTTCTGTGCGGGAACAAAAACCGGACCCGCGAGAAAACTGGCGACGTAGCTCCCATGTCCGGTGCGGGTGTCCCTGCCACCGCGAACGTAGCTGGAATCGAACATCGCTCCCCAGTGCGGGGCGAAGTCGATAGCAGCGCCAAGATTGGCGCCCTGCATATTGACATTTGGCTTGTCTGAAAAACTCACGTCAGCGTAGCTGTAACCGGCGGAGACATTCCATTCAGGAGCTTTCACCGCGGGAGCCGGGCCACTTTGCCCCAGTAACGGACTGGCGCACAGCAGCGACACGATAAACAACCTTATTGAATATCGCAAAGCCCTCAATTTGATCCCCATCTTGCGGCCCGTGAGTCAACCGCGAACTGTGTCAAACTTTGTTGCGCGAGATTCGTGGCGGCGGCTGATACGCGCAGTGAAGTGGCCGCCGCGCTGGTGACAGTCAAACTTGCCGTTCCAAGCTGCCCACCGAAGAGGGCCGTGATGGCCGCTGTTCCAGGTTCGAGTCCCGTAGCCTGCCCGTTCGTTCCCGGCGCCGTACTGATGGTGGCGACCGATGCCGGGGAGGAAGTCCACGAGACCGATGTCGTCAGGTTCTGTGTTTTGCCGTCTGCGAAGGTGCCGATGGCCACGAAAGCTACTTCAGTCTGCGCAGGGATGCTTGCAGTTTGCGGTGTGACCTGTATCGACGTTAAAGGGGAACCGTCGACCTCAACGGCACAGTCAGCGCTGAGCGCGCCGAGCTGTGCTGTGACGGTCGCATTCCCCGGCGATAGAGCGGTCACAACGCCTCCACCGGTGACGCTTGCGACGCCGGGCGCGGATGACGTCCAGGTGACGGCCGCGGTAATGACCTGGGTGCTGCCATCACTGAACGTTCCGGTAGCGACGGCATTTATGGATGTGGTCGGCGCGAGTACTGCGGTTGATGGAGTCACGGAGATCGAAGTGAGCGTAACCGAGCTGACATTCAGCGGCGCACTGCCCGTGACTCCGTTAAAGGTGGCGGAAATGTTGGCCGTACCGGGGCCGATTGCGGTAGCCGTGCTCCCCGCTATGATGGTGGCCACCGCAGGATTGTCAGAGGCCCAGGTGCAATCTCTCGTGATGAGCTGTGTCGTGTCATCGCTGAACTTGCCGGTAGCGCCGAAGGTCAGCTTGGTTCCCGGCTGGATAGTGCGCCCAGAGGGAGTGACGGAGATGGATACGATCGTGGCATTTGAGACATGCAATGTGGTCGAGCCGCTGATCGAACCTACCGTCGCAGCAATGGTGGTACTTCCCGGAGTCAGAGCCTTAGCTAGACCGCCGCTGATCGTCGCGACGGCAGTGTTGGATGAGCTCCAGGAAGCCTGCGCGGTCACATTGTGAGTGCTTCCATCGGAGTAAGTACCGATTGCCTGAAGTGGTGTGCTTGTCAACGGGGCGATCTTCTTGTTTGCGGGCCGAACCGTGATGGAAGTCAGGACGGCGAGCTGGATATTCACGGTCGTGCTTCCGGTGACAGAGCCGGAAGTGGCGGAGATCGTAACCGAGCCGAGAGCGAGAGCTGTTGCCATTCCGCCTGCAACGATCGACGCTACACTGCTGTCCGATGAGGACCAGGCGACGGAATCGGTAAGGTCCTGCGACGTGTGATCGGAATATGTACCGGTAGCTGTGAATTGTTGGAGGGTGCCGAGGATCACGTCCGCGTTGGCCGGTGTTATGGCGATCGAAACCAAGGTCCGTGGTGGCGGGCCTGGGAGGCCGGGGCCGAGGGTGCCTGCGCCACAACCAATCAATAAGCTGAGGCATACCAGGACAACTGGAACTCGATTTGGCGTCATGGAGAAGTCGGTCTTATTGCCTGGGCCATTTGATGAGTTCCAGTTCAAGTTTACCGCCTTTTGATGCAATGCTTTCACTGCAGGTTGGTTAGACGGTATGGCGACCAATCGCCAAACACAACCGTAAAAGCGCTGGCTTTTATTGTACCGCGAGGATAGTCAGATCCAGAGCTGCTGCCCATGCTCACGTTGTGTAACTGGCATTAAATCTCAATTACACTCAGCATCTCCGCGAATCGGATATTGGTCTGTGTGCGATACGCGGAGCCTTGTCGGCGCTTTCCGCAGGGTCGAGATCGATCTCTTACAGTTTATGTTTCCTTACGGGCTTCTAATGCGGCTTGGACGCGGCTATGATGGCGGCTGTAAGTGAAATACACAACCATGCCGATGATCAGCCAGATGATTAGACGCGCCCAGTTGATCCAGCCGAGTTTGTACATCATGTAGCCGTTGAAGAGAATGCCCATGACCGGCACGAACGGGACCCAGGGCGTCCGGAACGGGCGTGGTTGCTGGGGATTCGTGTGCCGCAGAATCATGATTGCGATGCAGACAATTACGAAGGCCAGCAAGGTGCCGATGTTAACCATCTTGCCGATATCGTCGATGGGAGTGAGGCTGCCGACAATTGCCGCCAACAATCCGACCAGAATTGTGTTCTTCCACGGAGTGCGGAAGCGAGGATGAATATCGGCGAAGAAGGTCTTGGGCAAAAGGCCGTCGTTTGCCATGGAGTAAAGCACGCGCGTCTGGCCGAGCAACATCACGAGCATCACGCTGGTAAGGCCCGCCAGCGCGCCCAGGGTGATGATGTGCGATGCGCCGGTGAGGCCGCGCTCCAGAAATGCGCGCGCGATGGGCGCCTCGATGTTGACTTCGCGCCAGGGCACCATGCCGGTGAGAATCGCCGCGACTGCGATGTATAAGACCGTGCAGACAAGGAGCGATGCGATGATTCCGATGGGTAAATCGCGCTGCGGATTCTTCGCTTCCTGCGCGGTCGTGGAGACGGCGTCGAATCCGATATAAGCAAAAAATATGTAGGCGGCCCCGGCGCCGATGCCGGAAAACCCGTAGGGCGCGAAACTGTGCCAATCGGTTCCCCAGTTGCTGGCACTGACGTAGCGAATCCCAAGACCAATCACGAAGAGAACGACGGCAACCTTGATGGTAACGATGGTGGCGTTAAAGCGGGCGCTTTCCTTGATACCGATCACCAGGATCGCGGTAATTACGAGAGCGATGATGAAGGCAGGAACGTTGATGCCGATTTCATATCCAAACAGGTGCGGGGCGGCCAGAAGATCGTG
>JBAVYO010000119.1:0-14514 GCA_049698855.1 Terriglobales bacterium | reverse complement strand
TGTTGTTGCAACGAGAAAATGTCGTAGTAACTGCAACGAGACTCTGTCACCCCCTGTCATTTAAGTAACGGCCGCCAAAGCGGGGCGGCCGGAGAGATTGTAGATGCGAGGCGTCGGCGTTTTTCTTTTCTGTGCAGAGGTGATGGGAGCAGGCCGTCGATCGGCATATTCTGCCAGGGGCAAGGGCAGAGCGAGCAGCACCGTGTTTCCGCGATAGACGTGCAGCCGTCCGTCGAGGTGATGCGCGAGCTCGACGGTTTCTCCGGCGTAGCCGCGCCGGCCGGGCAGTGCAGGCAAGGCGATGGCGTGGGCGCCTAAAGTGACGGTGTGATCGGCGGCGACGACGCGTCGATAGTGCAGAGCCAAACAGCGGGCGAGATCGAAGCGGCGCGGCAGGGAGCGGAAGTCGCGCGCGGAATCGGCGGCGGGACGGGCGAAGCGCTGGTTGTAATCGGCGCAGAAGCGGGCGAGCACGGCGTTGGCCTGGGCCAAAGTGGTGGCGCGGGCGAGACGGAGTTCGCTGACCAGACGATCCTGACAAGTGCGCCAGGCGCGTTCGATGCGGCCCTTGGCTTGAGGGGAGTAGGCGGGGATCTGCTCGATGCCGAGTTGTTCGAGGGCGCGACCGAGTTGGGTGGGAGCTTGTTTGCCGGCGAGTTGTTCGGCGAGCGTCCAGTGCGGATCGTTGCGCTGGAAGATGGAGTGGCGGTCGCGATAGAGGCTGAGTGGGACGCCGTGGGTGGCGATCATGGTGTGCAGGGCGCGCAGATAACCGACGGTATTTTCGGCTTCGCGTTGGAAGTGCGCGGCCAGGATTTGACCGGTGGCGTCGTCCTGAAACCCGATCAGAGTGAGCACGGGGCCGCGACCCTCGAGCCAGTCATGGCGGCTGGCGTCGGTGAGCGCCATCATGCCGAAACGCGGGCGGGCCGGGCGACGGGAGCGATATTGGCGAGGCCGGCGTTTCTGCGGAGAAGCCAGTTGGGCGGCGCGCAAAATGCGGCGCACGGTCTCGCGGCTGACGGAGAGGTTCTCTTCGGCGCGAAGTTTTTCCGCCAAATGCGAGTCGTTGAAGCCCTGATATTTGCCGCGGGCCAAGGTCAAGATCAACTGCTTCTGGGGAAGAGGCAAGGCCCAAGGCATGGGGCGTCCGCGATTGCCGTGTCGCACCCAGTCGACGGAATCGGGCCGATAGCGGCGCTTGAGGCGCTGCACCTGACGTTCACTCAGTTGCAGCAGACGGGAGGCCTCGCCCACGCTCAGCCTCCCGCCCGCTGCATTCTCAATCACTTTCACGCGTTGGAACTCTTTCTGACTCATCGTCACCATCCTGAGAGGGTGACAAAGTCTCGTTGCCGTTAAGGGGTGACATTATCTTGGAGCATCTACAGTACAGGCAGCCGCCCTTGACCGCGCGGTTCCCCCTCCACTACAGTCAAAAGCCGGCGGCGAGCAACGGCCGCAGAAATCCTCAAATCGATTTGAGGCGCAATTTTCATGACGATAAAGAAAAATCCCACGCACAAAACCGCGGCTCTCCACCAAAAATCGCAGCTCATGTCCGATTCCGAAATCGAACGCACGCTGGTGCGTCTCGCTCATCAGATTCTGGAGAAGAACAGCGGCCTCGACGAACTCGGGCTGGTCGGAATCCGCCGGCGGGGCGTTCCCCTAGCCGAACGGATCGGCAAGATCATTCAGCGGGTTGAGAAGCGGCCCGTACCGGTCGGCACTCTCGACATTACTTTTTACCGCGATGATCTTTCCACGCTTGGCCCCAAACCGGTCGTCCAGCAAGGGGAGATCGGTTTTCCCATTGAAGGCAAGAAAATCATCCTGATCGACGATGTTCTCTACACCGGCCGCACCACCCGAGCCGCTCTGGATGCGCTTTTCTCGCATGGCAGGCCGAGCCTGGTGCAGTTGCTCGTGCTGATCGACCGCGGTCATCGCGAACTGCCCGTGGAAGCCACTTTCACAGGCCGCATCGTGCAGACCAGCGACAGCGAAGTGATTGAAGTAAAGCTGACCGAAGTCGACGGCGCCGACAAAGTCCTGCTAATGGAAAGGTGATCGTGGGTTTATAGCGCGACGCCGCGCCTGGATTCGTTCTCTCGCGCCGCGAGATGCCCCGCGAGCCAGCGTCTCCGTTAGTCCCACAGAATCACGGCTCGAACGAGGCATTCTCTTGTTGTGGCGGTGAAGCGCCTAGACCCGCGCTGACTGCTTCCCAGTAACTTATGTCGTCGAAGCCCAGCGCATACACGGAGACGCCCGCCAGATTGTAAGTCACGGCCAGTCTGCTTTTGAGCGGGACGCTCTCTGTGTTTTCATACCACACGATGTGGCTGGCTCCCTGAGGGGTGGTATAGGTGAAATACGGCGAAGAATACTTCGCATCCCACTGCGGTGTGGCCCCAACGCGAGCAATCAACGAGGGGATTTGCCGCCAGTAAATCATGTTCCCGCCGCCTTTTGTAAGGTTCCAGTCATAGCCATACGCCGGCATGCCGAGGCTGATCTTCGACGAGGGCACAACCGACACGGCGTACCGCGCGCAGGCTTTCACCCAATCCAGGCCTGCGACCGGCCCCGGCGGACCCCAAGGGCCGTTTTCGTCATAGGTCATCAACTGGAGAACGTCGGCCTCGCCGCCTAGCGTCGCGAAGTCAAACGCTCCCGCCCACGAATCTTTTGGGTCATCCTTCAATTCGGCCGGCACTGAAATAACGGTCAGGTACCCAGCGCCGTGCATGGCCGCATAGAGCGCGCCGACGAAGGCGCTGAATGCCGCGCGGTCCTTTGCCGGAACGGCTTCAAAGTCAAGATTGATCCCCGAGTAGCCGTTCCCGGCAACGAGGGACAGCATGTTCTGGACGGCTGCCGTGCTCGCCACGGGGTGAGTCAGGATGGCGTGCGCGACGGAGGAACTGAAATTCGAGTTACTCCAGTTGGAGACGGTGGCGAAAGTCTGCATGCCATTCTTACGCGCGAAAGCAAGTGCAGCGGACGGAGGCGGGCCGCTGACCACTCCCTTGCCATTGATGGCGAACGAGTCGGTGGGAAGCTGGGTCAGGTAGCGATAAAACGAGTGCAATGAATCGTCGGAACTCGAGCCTTCGTAATAAGCCATTACGGCCCTGGGACGGTCTGTAGAAAAGGCCAGCTGCGACGCAATGAGGACCAACGAGACAATCCAAAAGCCATGATGCCTGACTCTTTCACCGAACATGAGGGCCTCCGAGCGCCGGCATTCGCGCACCTTCCAGCAGCTCACATTCTATCGTGGAGAGTCAAATCTTATGGCTGTTGTCAGGCGCAAGACTCAAACCACTGCCAGACATTGCCAGGGGGCGGCAGGCGAATGGCCATTCAACGCGCCGCCCACGCCTCCTCAAACCGGGCCCGCTCATAAAACGACTTCTGCGTTCCCACGCCGGTAGTCGAAAGCCCAGCATAAAAGTTGGCGCGCCGAGCCGCTTCAATCTCCGGCGCTCCTTCTCCCAAAAACGTCGCGAAGCTCCCAATGAACGCATCGCCAGCGCCGGTCGAATCCACGCTCTTCATCGGGAACGCGGGGACATGCTCCATCCCATCGCGACCCGCCAGCAACGATCCATTTGCTCCCAGCGTGATCAGGACGCGTCCAACGCCGCCCGCCAAAAACTTCTCTGCGGAGCGCTTCGCGTCATCGACGTTGCGCACGGGCAAGCCACTAATTTCTTCTGCCTCGCTTTCATTAGGGACGAAATAATCCAGCTCCGCTAGGGCCTTCATGTCGATCGGCTGGGCAGGCGCCGGATTCAGAATGCATCGAATCCCATTCTTCCTCGCAAACTGAATCGTGTAATACACGGTCTCCAGCGGAATCTCGAATTGCAGCACAATGCAGTCGGCGCTCTTCAACATGTCGGCTGCGGCATCCACATCGGCGGGCCTCAACGTATCGTTCGCGCCCTTCACCACGATGATCCGGTTCTCTCCCGACGACTCCACAAATATCGGAGCCACACCGCTCGAAACCCCACTCACCTGCCGCACGTGCGTCGCATCAATGCCCAGCTTCTCAAAATTCTTTATCGTTGCCGGGCCAAACAGATCGTCGCCCACGCGCGCCACCATGAAAACGTCCGCCCCGCAAAGCCGCGCCGCTACGGCCTGATTTGCTCCCTTGCCGCCAAACCCCAGGTCAAACTTGTCGCCCAAAATAGTCTCCCCCGGTTTGGGAAAGTGGTCGGAGAAGGTAGTCAAGTCAACATTGGCACTGCCAACAACAGCAATACGCGGGCGTTTGGGCATGGGATCCTCGCGGTCTCCGCTCGAAATCATCGCGGTTCATTTACAAATGTTATCGTTAGCTCCGGGCTCTCCCCCGGTAGCTTGCCGGACTCAAGGGTGTGGTGCGCGTGGTAACCGTGCCTTTTCTCTGTACGCGCCATTTTCAGAAAATACCTCGCAAGGTGTTCGAAGCCATCTGCATTGGCGAATAGGCTCACGTTGCCGTTCGCATCCACTTCGAACTTGTACCAGACATCTGTCAATCCGAAATACGTATCCTCAAAATTCATCGAGTTGGGTTTGTCACGTGCCAGGGTCAAATGGACGTCGATAGTGTCGCTCATCGCTGAGATATTCCTTTCCAACTCATGATAACTGGCGAACCATCGCCGGGTGCCCCTCGCTAATGTCTCGTTCTTTGCGACGTTAGGGAGGCGATTTTGTACCGCCGCCCAAACCGTCCACCTTCTTAAGCAAAATTAGCGTGTATGCCAAGACCTTCCGCGACCTTGCGGAGTTGCTTGTCTCTGGTCCACAAGAGCGTGGGCGGATTGATAAACACAGACGCGATCAGGTGCGCGTCGGTCAAGCCGATGCCGAGGCTGTACAAACGGCGGGCCTCAATCATCGCCCGCACTTCGCCGAGCTGCGCCACTCGCACCTGCGGCAGCAGGTCCAGCAGGGCAAGCGTCTTGGAACGCTCCTTCAGCGATCCGAGGGCGAGTTCCGTAATGATGAATGGATGGACGACAATCTGGCCTTGGTTGAGAAGCCTGCGCAGTTCTTTGTTGCCGGAACGGAAGTGGTCGATCCAAACGGAGGTATCGGCGAGAATCAATGCGTCCGCGCCTTCGTTTGTACGCGGCTTATTCGCAACCGGCGGCGAGGAATGTTCTTCAATGCGGGCATGGTGCCTCCCAGAGATGCCAATCTGCGAGCGCTTTCGCGCTCGATGAGGGCTTTGAGAGCTTCACGCACCAGAGCCGTTTTCTCTGCTACGCCAGTGAACTCCTGGGCGATGCGTACGAGATCGTCATCAAGCGCAAGAGTAGTTCTCATGAAATCTCCAGGCACTGATTATAGCATCATATGATGTCTGTATTGATTCCTTGGGACACTGCGAAAGGGTAGTTCCAAGCGCAGCGTGTGTACCGGAGGATTGGGAGAACTCCCCGAGTCGGCGCGGCAGGTATAAAGAGAGTAGGGGTCCTTCGACTCCCGCTCGGTCGCTACGCTCCTTCGCGCTCGCTCAGGATGACAGTAGTAAACTTCATCCGCTCACAGTACTAGCAGGCTGCGGAAAGAAGCCGGCCCAACGCAGGAAAAAGCGAACGGCCGCAAGTGTTGTCGGCGGCCACAATGCAGAGAATAGTGGACGCGCTAAGTTGCGCCGTGCTGCGATCCTAGCGGGCTCTGCGCCGGTTCGACATGCAGGGCAGGGAATCCATCCAGTAGCGGCTCGAAGGCCGCACGGAGTTCCTGTGCTCGTTCTTACGCTCGGAGCAAACCCGTACCTCGCGCGGCGCCACATTGAGCACATTGACTGTAACTTTCAGAGCGCCATCTCGCCCGTTGGCAGTGTCCGGCTCGGCTTGTGCGTCAATTGTTTTCGAGAAGGCCAGGCGTTGCGTCTTACCGCCCACGTCGGTCATACAGAGCACCATAATGCGAACGGGGTGGTTCGCTCCAGTTGCCGGCTCAATGAGAACTTCTTCGTTCCATCCCATGTCACCCACTATCGGCACTCCGCCTATCGTTCTACACGCGTGCACCGCCCCGAGGAAGTTACGGACGTCTCGTCTCCACCCGGACGCGGACCATGCCCACCCGAAGCAACCGGACATGGTCCGCGGACAGTCAGCGTGATCGCCTAGCATCACTGGCCGAGGTTCTGAGCGCTCACGCCCGTCGACATCCCCTATCGGTAAAGGTGTCGGTTTCGCAAGGATGCCAGTGAACTCACTTCGCAACGATGAGAGAAGCGCCAACGGGTTCCCGCGTTTCGTCGGATGCGTGGCCGAGAATCCTATCGCGCAATCTGAGGAAGGGACGTTCCACGCAAAGGTGAAGGATGACCGCCGCGATGAGGATTGTCACAACGTAGACGGCTAACCCAAGAACGCTATCCATTTTGACAATGGTACCAAGGTACATGCGGTCAAGATGCATGATCTCTTTGTGCGTCAGATAAATGCTGTAGGCAAGCGTGGCACCCATGGTCGCCCCGAAGACGCGGCAATCGGATAAGATGCCCCGTTCGCATAAGGTGGAGGCGGTGAAGAGTCCGAAACCCAAAGCGAGAAGCGGGAAGCCAAGGACGGCAGTACTGCGAACATGTCCTGGCAAATCCAAAAAGCAATTCCCAACACAGACATTGCTGCACAGAGCAATAAGTTGCCGTGGGACGTGATGCGTTTCCACCAGGCCGGCCTGAACAGACTTACCGCCGCAATGAGAACCCCGGCGAGCAATCCATCGAGACGCGCGTAGGTTGGATACTAGATCTTTTCCAAATACAAAATTGGCAGTATCTCGTCATCAGAGTTGCTGACGGGCTTTACATAATGTATCCACAAAACGCCCCGCAGTACCATGCCAAACAAAACAACAGAGATTGCAAAGGCACTGGTCTTCTTGAAGCTCGGCTTGCGCATCAGCCAATAGACGATGAAGGGCAAGGCGAGATAGAAGTGCTCTTCAACACACAAAGACCATGCGTGAGAAAACGCGCCCCTGGCGTCAAAATCCAGGCCGAAGTTTTGTGTGAAGGTCAAGAATCTCCAGAGGGGAGAGATACCCGGTTGCTCCCGAAATTGCGGAATCAGAAAATATAAGAACAAAACAGCGAGATAGGCTGGCAACACGCGCAAGGCACGCCGCACATAGAATCTGGCGAATGAAGGCTGCAAATTGACAGTGTAGGGCCGAAGCAACTGCGAGCCAATCAGGTATCCGCTGAGAACGAAGAAAAGGTCAACTCCGGCCCAGGTAGCAGGCTTGAAGTGAAAAGGAAAAACGGAACGTGGAAGATGCCAAAGAACGACAAGCAAGATCGCAATCGTTCGAAGAAGGTCAAGGCCGTGATATCGCGCGTTGACATTGCGGCCCCTTCGACTTGCTACTTCAGGAGTCATTACTCTCGAAGCATACAAGGCAAGTCGAGCGCGCGCTATTTACCAAAAGGCCAGCATCGTGAAAAACGGTGTTGGAGTTGATTTTGGGTGGCGCACTGGTTCACCGCTGGGGTAAACGGAGTCTTTTGAACTCCGGCGTTAACCGGTGAGGGATATCCTGCACCGCCGCAAAAAATCTTTTTAGCTTTTCCGCGTCCAACTTCCCATCCATTCGCACGCCAGAGCAAACATCCAGCCCAAAGGGCCCAACATCCGCAATCGCCTGCACCACATTCTCTGGAGTCAGCCCCCCCGCCAGAAAAACCGGAACAGTCACGCGCTCGCGAATCTCGCGGCTCAGCGCCCAGTCATGCGTCCGGCCCGTGCCCCCGAGTTCTTTAACGGCCAGCTTCTGATTGCCCGAGTCAAGGAGGATCGCATCCACATGCGGCGCGATGGCCGCCGCTTCTTCCACTGATTCGGGCCCGGTCACGTGTACGACTTGCACAATTGAAATCCCGGGCAGTGCCTGCTTCAAATCGCGATGCGTCCCGCGTGTGAGGCGATCACAAATCTGGATCGTATTCGTGCGGCAGAAGTGTTGCTGTGCGACGATCTCCGTGACGCTTTGTCGCGAAGTAAGAAGAAACGTTCCGATGGCAGGAGGAACAGTCGCAGCAATCTCTGCGATGAGTTCGTCTGCGATCACACCCGGACCGCTCGGCATCCGAGAGACCAGGCCAAGCGCCGACGCGCCCGCCGCCACAGCCATCGCTGCTTCTTCAACACTGGCGATGCAGCAGATTTTGATTCGGGGGATCATGGAGGGATTGAGCTATTAAATCATTGAGTCATTCTTTCGCTGATTAGAAGGTTGGTTTTTCAATGCCTCAATGCCTCAATGTTTTAATGACTCAATCTACTCACCGTACGGCACCCAGATGTTCTTGACTTGCACCGCATGCTCCAGAAACCAGCGTCCTTCAGCCACTTTCGGATCGAACCAGTTGATCGCGCGTCCTTCATTTGTGAAGACCTGCTTCAGATTGCCGATCGACATCGCCTTGGCCGAAGTTGCGCTCGCCGCGTCCGCAAAGCTCCAGATGGCATCGACGTCGTCATGCTCGGCCAGCGTCTTGAGCAAATCCACAACGCGGCCAGTGACAATGTTCACTGCACCGCCCGGCAAATCGCTCGTATCGAACACCTGATACAAGTCGCCAGCAATCAGAGGATAAGCTTCCGACGGCACCGCAATTACCGTATTCCCCATCGCGAGCAAAGGCATCACCACCGAAAGAAAACCCAGCAAAGGCGCTTCCCGCGGGCAAATCACGCCCACCGTTCCAATCGCCTCGTTCATGGCGATTGCAATATTCCGAAATGGAGGACTGTGCACCGCGCCGTCAAACTTGTCAGCCCACGCGGCATAAGTAAAGATGCGCTGGATTCCATCCTCCACTTCCGCGGCGGCCTGTTTGTTGCCAACGACACCCGCGAGGCGATGCGCAATCTCATCACGCCGCTGCGAGAGATTTTCCGCACAGTAATAAAGCACCTGCGCACGGTTGTGCGCGGTCGTCTTCGCCCACGCCGAAGCCTTGCGCGCCGCCTCGACTGCATTACGTATATCCTTCCGGCTTCCCAGCGGGGCCTCGCCCAGCAATCGCCCGTCCGCCGCGCGCACTTCCATGCTGTAGCCCGAATCCGGACGCGCCTGCTTCCCCCCGATGTAGAGCTTTACCGTCCGATCAATGGCGGGAGACTCGTGAGTCGCACCTTGCGTATGGCTCTGTTTATGGGCTGCATCCTCATCTCTCGAAGCAGCGCTGTTCTCTGGCTCTGGTTTTTCTGAGAATTGAGAACCGAGAACTGACTGCATCACCGGCGCGCTCTTAAACCACTTGGGCTCCAGATATTCGATCAGCCCCTCGCGTCCGCCCTCGCGCCCATAGCCGCTCTCGCGATAGCCGCCAAATCCGCACGCCGCGTCGAACATGTTCGTGCAATTCACCCAGACCACTCCTGCCTTCAGTTGCGCGGCCACGTGCAGCGCCACATTCACGCTTTCGCTCCACACACAGGCCGCTAGGCCATAAGCGGTGTTGTTCGCCAGTTCGACGGCCTCACTCGGCGTGCGGAAAGTCATCGCCGCCAGCACCGGCCCGAAGATCTCTTGCTGCGCCACAATCGATGTCGGATGAACATTGCTCAACAGCGTCGGCGGATAGTAGAACCCGCGCGATGGCAGTGTCACCTGCGGCTGCCAGCATGTTGCGCCCTCGGCCATTCCTTGATCGACGAGCTTGTGAATCCGATCCAGTTGCACGCCCGCCACAATCGCGCCAATATCAATCGCCTTATCGAGCGGAGCGCCGATGCGCAAGGTGCTCATGCGCGCTTGTACTTTGGCGATCAGCGCTTCTGCAATGCTCTCCTGCATCAGCAGGCGCGAGCCCGCGCAGCACACCTGACCCTGGTTGAACCAGATTCCATCGACCAAGCCCTCGACCGTGCTATCCAGGTCCGCATCTTCAAACACAATAAAAGGAGATTTGCCGCCAAGTTCAAGCGAGAGCCGCTTGTGGCTCGCGGCAGTTGTCGCGCGAATTGCGCGCCCCACCTCGGTAGAGCCCGTAAATGCAATTTTGTCCACATCCGGATGCTTGACCAGCGCCTCGCCGGTTCGGCCATCGCCCGTGACGATATTGACTACGCCTGCGGGCAGTTCGGCTTCCTGGCAGAGTTCGGCGAACAAAAGAGCGGTGAGCGGCGTAAACTCTGCCGGCTTCAACACCACCGTGTTTCCCGTCGCCAGTGCAGGCGCGAGCTTCCAAGCCAGCATGAGCAGCGGAAAATTCCACGGAATAATCTGCCCTACAACTCCGCAAGGCTCGTAGCCAGGAAATTCCTGCTCCAGCAGTTGCGCCCACCCGGCGTGATGATAGAAATGCCGCGCCACCAGCGGAATATCGATGTCGCGGCTCTCGCGGATCGGCTTGCCGTTGTCCATTGTTTCGAGCACTGCCAGCAGCCGCGAATGCTTCTGGACCAGCCGCGCCAGCGCATATAGATAACGCGCGCGCGAGTGCGGAGTCAGTGCCTGCCATTCTGGCGCAGCCGCCCGCGCAGCTCGCACAGCGGCGTCAATGTCAGCCGCCGATCCCTGCGCTACCGACGCGAGCTTCTCGCCATTTGATGGATCGACGGTATCGAAATACTCGCCCGCCGCAGGCGCGAGCCACGAGCCGTTGATGAAGTGCGCAAAGCGCCGTCCATGCAGATCCAGCCAGAGCAAAACTTCCTTCGGATCCTCGGGCGCCGGCCCGTATTCCATGCTAACGAATTTTTCAGCGATGCTCATTGGCGTTGCTCGATTCCATTTGCGATCCGGTTAGTGATTAAACGTCGCGATTCTCGAATATGAGCATGTGCGGCGGGTCGGTTGTAAAGGTTCGCACGTCGGCTGCGACGGCTTTTCCCAACGCGCTCGCGAAAGCGTTCTGGATCGCCGCTATGTTGTCGAAGTGCAACGTTGCGATCAGATGATATTCCGACGGCCCGGCTGGCGTCATAACCGGACCCTGACTAACCTCGTATTTTCTAAGACCCGGAATTTTCTTTGCAACTGGAACGTGCGTGTTGAAGTAATACTTGTCGAAAGCGGCCGTGTCTTTTGGAGTCTTGTACATCACAACCAATTGCACCATGATGTCTCTCTCCTCGTTTTGAATTCCGCGTCCGTTGTTTCGTCTGTTTCGTCCGCGAGGCCCAGCACGCCCGGAGACGCAGCAAGCCGCGTCTTTACATCAATTCTATTTACGCCAGCGGATGCCTATACTCCGCCGAATACCGCCCGGTGGCAAAATGTTCCAATTGCCGCTCGATATCTCCGAGCAATCCGCTCGCGCCAAAGCGAAACATCTCCGCTCGCAGCCACGAATCGCCCAACTCTTCTTTAATCATCGCCAGCCAATCCAGCGACTGCTTCGCCGTACGAATCCCTCCCGCGGGCTTGAATCCAACCGCCATCCCTGTTTCCTGCGCGTACTCGCGAATGCAGCGCGTCATCACTAGCCCCACCGGCAGCGTCGCATTCGTCGGTTCTTTTCCCGTTGAAGTCTTGATGAAGTCCGCGCCCGCCATCATGGCCACAACGCTCGCCCGTCCCACATTGCGCAGAGTCAGCAAATCGCCCGTGCCCAGAATCACTTTCATATGCCTCGATCCGCAGGCTTGTTTAAACGCAGCAATCTCGTCATAGAGCGCCTGCCAGCGCCCGCCAAAAACATGCGCCCGCGTAATCACGACGTCGATCTCGTGTGCGCCTGCCTCCACCGACCGTCGAATCTCGGCCACACGCTCCGCTAGCGGAGACAAGCCGGCAGGGAAGCCGGTTGACACGGCTGCTACATGAATCCCGCTGCCCTCAAGGGCGGCGAGCGCCGTCTCCACAAAGGTGTGATAGACGCAGATTGCCGCAACCTTAATTTTCAGGGCTTCGATGCCGAGCTTCTCCACCAACTCCTGCTGAATGGGATGCCGTCCCTTGGCGCACAACCGCCGCACGCGCTCGTCGGTGTCGTCGCCGGAGAGCGTTGTCAAGTCCATGCAGGTGATTGCCCGCAGCAGCCATGCCGCCTGCCATTCTTTCTTCACCGTGCGCCGCGCAACCTGTGTCTGCGCGCGCCGCTCCACCGCGCTCGTATTCACGCGAACTTCGCGCACCCAATCGAGATTCAGGGGAATGCCGGCGTTCGGCAACAATGGCCGGCCATTCAAAACCACGATCGCCTCGCCCGGCGAATCATCATGCCGATTCGCATCCGCCACGCTCCGGACAAGGTTTCTTTCTTTCGCCATCGCAATCGTCGCTATCGCAAACGCAAGCAATTGTACGGCAGGCCAGCGACCGCCGCATTCGACCCCACTTCCTATGGATGAAAATTCGCGATTCCTCGAACTATTTGTTTCCTTCGCCTTCGCCGAGTAGACTTCCCCAGACGTTTTCCAAATCGCCGTCAGCCGTTACAAGGAGCCTTCATGTTTACTCCCCAATCTTTGGGCGTAGCACTTTTCATGATGATCGTAAGCGCCATTTGCTGGGGTTCGTGGGCCAATACCTACAAGGGCGTCAAGAACTACCGCTTCGAACTGTTCTACTGGGACTACGCCATCGGGATCTTTCTGATCTCGCTCATCCTCGGCCACACAATGGGCGCCACCAGCGACGACGCATCCAACCTAGTCCACAACCTGCACTCTGCGGCCACGAGTGACATGATCTTCGCCATGATCGGCGGCGCTATCTTCAACCTGGCAAACCTGCTGCTGGTCGCCGCAATTGACATGGCCGGTCTCGCCATTGCCTTCCCGGTCTCAATCGGCATCGCGCTGGTTGTGGGAGTCATTACAAGTTATGTGCAGCATCCACAAGGCGACGCGCTGCTGCTCGGACTAGGCGTTTTGTGCGCAGTCATCGCTGTTGTTCTCGACGGCAAAGCCTATGGCAGCCTCGCCAGCGCGGGCCGCGCCATTAGCCGCAAAAGCATCGTGGTCTGCATTGTCTCTGGAGTCCTCATGGGCCTCTGGGCTCCCTTCATGACGCGCACCATGCCGCACGACGTGAATGGTCAAACGATCGGTACGCTCGGACCTTACGCTGCGGCCATCTTTCTTACATTTGGCGCGCTGCTTTCCTGCTTTATCTGGAACATCTATTTTATGAAGCACCCGCTCGTCGGCGAACCGGTCAGCTTCGCCGGATTCTTTCACGCTCCCATCTCCGCTCATGCCCTCGGCCTACTTGGCGGATTTATTTGGGGCACCGGCATGGTATTCAATCTGGTAGCCGCGCACTTCACCGGAGTCGCCATCTCCTACGCCATCGGCCAGTCTGCCCCCATGGTCGCCGCGCTCTGGGGAGTCTTCGCCTGGAAAGAGTTTGCGGGCGCGCCTGGCAAGGCGAAGCTCTATCTCACCTTTATGCTTGTGTTCTACTGTCTTGGAATCGTGCTCGTCGCCAGGGCCAACGGCTAAAACACGTGCGGGCTTACAAAATCAAATAATCCATCGAGTCATACGCGGCTATGAAAAGGTGAATTTTCGGCGCGTCGGAACTCGCTCCAACCCGCACAATCCGCTTGACTTTGCACACCATAATCCGTTTAGATGTCGGTTTCAAAACAAGCCGAATCTCCTGGGCCGATCTTATTGGGAGTACTTTTCTTCAGCGATCATCGGATGAAACCTTAGCAGTTCCGCAGTTAATGTGAATGGCCTGGAGCGTAGTGGGAAAATCACAAAGGAACAATCATGTCGACCAAGAAACTGCTGTTTGCCCTAACGTGCTTCGCTCTGTCCTTCTGCCAACTTCTTCATGCTCAGGCGACCGGAAGCTTCTCGGGAACCATCGCCGACAAAACCGGCTCCGTCATCGTAGGAGCCGGCGTTAAGATCACATCCCAAGGCACCGGCCTCGTCCGCGAAGCCAGGACCGACGATTCCGGCCACTATCTCATCCCCCTGCTGCCCGTGGGATTCTTCACCATCCATGTTGAAGCGCAGGGCTTTCAGACGACCGAGCAAAAGGATGTTCGTCTTCAGGTGGATGAGCAGCGCGAAATCGACTTCACCCTCAATCCCGCCTCTGTCAGCTTGTCTATCGAGGTCAATGCCACACAGGTCGCCATCGAAACCGCCAACCCCACGCTCGGGCAAGTCATCACCTCCGAAGAAGTTGCCGAACTCCCGCTCAACGGCCGCATCTTTACCCAGCTTGCGTCGCTCACGCCGGGCACAACCACTTCTTATAATCCGGCCAGTTTCTTTTCCAGCGCCGCGAGCAGCGAGGCTGCCACGCGCGGCTCATTCTCTCTTTCCGTCGGCGGATCGCGCGAGCAAAGCACAGATTGGCTGCTCGACGGTAATGACAACAATCAACTCGATGAGGGCGGCATCGGCATCTTTTCCTCCGTTGACGATATCCAGGAATTCAAGGTCCTCACTTATAACTATTCCGCCGAGTATGGCGAGCGCGCAGGACCCACCGTTCTCGTTACAACGAAGTCAGGGTCGAATCAATTCCACGGCACGGCCTTTGAGTTCTTCCGCAATACCAACC
>JBAVYO010000118.1:0-2998 GCA_049698855.1 Terriglobales bacterium | reverse complement strand
GTGACGGGAGCTTCCAGGTCGAGCACTCCGCGCTCATACAGGATCATCGCCATCGAAGTTGTTGCAATGACCTTCGTTACCGAGGCGAGGTCGAATAAACTGTCTGCCTTGACCGCTGGGGAAGACGGCTCATAAGTAAAGCGGCCCAGAGCTTTGTGGGCGATGAGTCCTCCGCGACAGGTAACAGCCAGCGAGCAACCAGGGAATGCGTGCGCTTCAATGGCGTCACGGAGAACGGCAAACGCACGCTGAAAGCGTTCGTCTTGTTCGCCGTCGTGGCGGGCCAGGAACGAGAAACCATCGGGCGAATTGGAGGCCGAGGTCAAGAGCATTCTCAGTGTAGCGCGGACCCTCCACTTGCCCACCGCCGTTTTGCCCCGCCGTATTGCGTTTCAGGGTGCTGGCCCACGAGTGACGGGGAAACAGCTATTCCGCTTGAGAGCCGTCGCGCCGGTCGTGTAGAGTCACAACATCCGTGAAAATCAAGCCTGCCATTTCTCTCTTTGTTGTTTTGTGCAGCACGTTAGCCTTCTGCCAGCAGCCGCTCGATTCTCGCCTGTCTGTGCTCGATCCCATCGTCAACGACGCCATCGCGAAACAGCAAATTCCGGGAGCCGTTCTCATCGTCGGACACGACGGGCAAGTTGTCTACCGTAAGGCTTATGGCGACCGTGCTCTTGTTCCGCGCCATGAGGCGATGACGCTCGACACCGTGTTCGACTGCGCATCGCTGACGAAAGTCGTGGCGACCACAATGGCCGTCATGCAGCTTTGGGAGCAGGGCAAATTTCGCATGGCCGATCCGGCGGCGAAATATATTCCGGAGTTCGCGCAGAATGGCAAGCAGGACATCACGATTCGACAGTTGCTTGTGCACTATTCTGGCTTGCCCGAAGATCTTGACCTGACAAAGAAGTGGGAGGGCAAGGACGCCGCGTATCGCATGGCATTTGAAATCGCGCCCGAGCGGCCTGCGGGATCGGCGTTCCTTTATAGCGACGTCAATTTCATTGTGCTAGGGGCGTTGGTTGAGCGAGTGTCGGGCGAGCCGCTCGATGAGTATGCGGCGAAGCACATCTTCACGCCTCTTGGCATGAAGGAGACTCGCTTTCTGCCTCCAGCTTTATTGCGGTCACGAGTCGCGCCGACGGAAGACGAAGAGCACCGTCCTCTGCGCGGTGTGGTGCATGATCCGACGGCTCGGCGCATGGGCGGAGTCGCCGGCCACGCGGGAATATTTTCGACCGCCGACGACCTTGCGATCTTCGCGCAAGCATTGCTCGATGGCGGGCGCGGCGTTCTGACTTCGGCCACTATTGCCAAAATGACTGCGCCGCAACAGCCCGCGACCGGCACTACTCTGCGCGGCTTTGGGTGGGACATCGATTCTCCGTTTTCGACCAATCGCGGCGAATTGTTGCCGATCGGCAGCTTTGGTCACACGGGATTCACCGGCACTTCTCTGTGGATCGATCCGTCAACAAAGACTTATATCGTGCTGCTGACGAATGCCGTCCACATGAACACCACGCCAGGACACGAGAAGGGAAGTGCGGTTGCGCTGCGGACGAAGGTCGCGACTGCGGTTGCGGCCGCGCTGGCGCTCGATCCGTCCGACGCGGAGAAGATGCGCATCGCATCCATCACCGGCTACAACGAAATGCAAAGTGCGGCTCGCAAGCTGGCCGTCCGCAATGGCAAGGTGAAGACGGGAATCGACGTGCTCGAGGAAACGCATTTTGCCGCACTGCATCCTTCCAAAGGCGGCAGCCCGCGGAGCATTGGGCTCGTCACGAATCAGACGGGCGTTGATTCGGAGGGCCGGCGGACCATCGATGTGCTGGCGAGCGTCCCGGGAATCTCTCTCGACGCTATCTTCAGCCCGGAGCACGGAGTCACGGGCACACTCGATACCACCGATCTCAAGAACGCGAAAGATGCGGCCACGGGGATTACCGTCTTCAGCGTGTATGGAGGAAGCGATGCCGCGCGGCGTCCTCCTCCGGAGGTGCTGAAGCGGCTGGACGCGGTTGCGATCGACCTGGCCGATGCGGGCGCACGCTTCTACACCTACGAGACAACGGTGGGCTATTTTCTGGAAGGGGCGGCGAAAGCCGGTATTGACATCATTGTGCTCGACCGCCCCAATCCGATCACAGGCAGCTTTGTGCAAGGTCCTGTGTCCGACGACGGCCGAGAGAATTTTACAAATTATTTTGCCGAGCCGCCGCGCCACGGGATGACCCTTGGCGAACTCGCGAGAATGTTTAATGCCGAGCGCCACATCGGAGCACGTCTCGAAGTAGTGACGATGAGGGGATGGCAGCGCGGTGACTGGTTTGACTCGACCGGCCTGGAATGGGTGAACCCGTCACCGAATCTGCGCGACCTGAATGAAGCCACGCTCTACACCGGCGTGGCGATGATCGAAGGGACAAATGTCTCCGTGGGCCGCGGCACCGACACGCCCTTTGAGGCGATCGGCGCGCCCTGGATCAGGGGCAGGGAATTGGCGGCTTACCTGAACGGTCGTGAAATCCCGAGTGTGAGATTTGTTCCTATCGTCTTTACTCCGTCGTCGGGCATGGCGAGCGGCGAGCGCTGCGAAGGAGTCAATCTGATTGTGCTCGACCGCAACACGCTGGACGCGCCGGAACTGGGGATCGAGCTGGCATCGGCGCTGCACAAGTTATATCCGAATGACTTTAAGATCGACCGGATGCTTGATTTGCTGGCGAACAAGGCCACGTTCGAAGCCCTGGCCGCGGGGCAGGATCCCCGGCGGATTGCCCAGGACTGGGAGGACGGGCTGAAGCGGTTCGTCGAGGTGCGAAGTAAATATCTCCTGTACTAGGGCGTGTTAACCCTATCGCAAGGCCCTGACGATTAAGGCGAAGTAGAGAAATCCGAAGAAGAGCACCGTC
This sequence comes from Terriglobales bacterium, assembly GCA_049698855.1. Lineage (GTDB taxonomy): Bacteria > Acidobacteriota > Terriglobia > Terriglobales > Acidobacteriaceae > Acidiflorens. The sequence continues at coordinate 74 of JBAVYO010000118.1, read as the reverse complement.
GAGTTTGTCGGGAGAGCATGTCAGGAGCATTTAGTAATTTCGTCCTACGCTCGACGATATGGGGTCAATCGGGG
>JBAVYO010000117.1:0-4055 GCA_049698855.1 Terriglobales bacterium | reverse complement strand
CAACTGAGGCAAAAGAGAAACACGGGTAGTCGCTCAAATTCGTTGCCGTGTTGATAAAACTCAAACCCCCGGTGACCGCCGCGTTGCTTGCTCCGATGTTCTCCCCTTGTGTTAGGTTCCCCGACACCAGAAAATCCTGATTGCTCAAGCCAGCGGCGCCGCCCGTGCTGTGAAAACTCCCTTGAACGGGGCCTGTAATCGGTGGCACGGAGATGGCGCTCCATGCTAATCCAGTTTGAACTGTTCCACACGGCGTTACCCCGTCTCCCGCAGTACCCGCGGTGGACGCGTACGTGCCTGACATGGTCGAGCCGCCAGAATTAAGTGTCCCTGTAAACGTGAAAGTCTGCGTGCCCGCTACCGCGGTGAGAGCTACGTTTTGGCCCGTGATCGTGCCGGTGATGGACGCGGACCCGCTGTTGCAAGGGTTCGCAAGTGGAGGCTGGATGTTTGCCGCCGAGACCGAGTAAACTGCCGCACCCGTAATCGAACCACTATTTTGCAGCAAGAATCCACCCTGCAGGCCACCCGAGAACGAACCGTCCAATGGAGCCGCCACGGCGAATTGCCAGTTACCGGAAAGCGTCGCGCTCTGCTGCGAACCGCCGCCAGAAGCTCCGCCGCACCCAGAAAGCATCATCGCGGTGGCTAGCAGAGCCATCAGCAGAGACTTAACGCATACTCCACAATACCGGGGCAAAAGCGGTTCGCCACTCGCCCCACATACCGCCCGATTCTTTGTCTTACTCAAATTCTCCATGACTGCCTAAGTCCTTAGAAGCCCAGCTTGAGACCAAACTGCAGAGTGCGGGGCCGATGCGCATCGAGCGGGTGCAAGAAAGAAGCCCCGGTAACGCAATCGGCTCCGCTGCCCTTGAATCCGGCGGAATAACTCGGACCGCCGTAGCAACTGATGACGTTGTTTCCGGTGCTGCCCGGATTATCGGGATCGTAGACTCGAAACTGCGTGTGATTAAAAACGTTGAAAGCCTCGGCGCGGAATTCAAGATTGGCGGATTCCCGAATCTTGAAATGTTTCAGCAGTGCCATGTCGAAGTTCACGCGCCCCGGATTATTGAGGAAGTTCCGGCCGGCGTCCCCGAATGTGAGCCCCCGAGGAGCGACAAACTGCGAAGGGTTGCCAATGAGCGGGCCGAAGCTTTGAGAATTGTTGCCCGGCGAAAACGGCCCTTTCACCACGTCAGGGTAAGAGGCCGCAATGCCGAGTCCGCTCGAAACGCCAGCGTTGTCGGTCAGGGAAATGCCGGTATTGCCGGCACTGTTGATAACCGTAAATGGCGTACCCGACTGGAAAAGCGTTACTCCCGAAAACTCCCAGCCGTCGAGAAATTCATTCCTGAGCGCGGAACAACAGTCGGCCTTGGGTGGTGCGGTCGTGTCTTGAGCATCCGGCTCCTCGATCATGTCGATAAAGTTGCGCGGAAAATTCTTGAGCGGGAGCTTATATACGTAGCTGACGCTTGCCAGGTGACGTTCGTCGAAACTGGAGCTGGCCTTGTTTTCACGCAGGTCGTAAGAATTGACCAGGACCGGATCGCTTCGATCCGAAGCATCGTCGGTCGAATGGCTATAGGAATACGAGAGCCCGAGCGTAAGCGGTCCGCTGCTGCGTCGCAGCGTCGTTTGCAGAGCGTGATAACTCGAGTCAGCCACATTCTGCAGTGAGAGAACTCGCCCGAGACCCCGATACGGACGACCTGGGAGGGAGTTGACATTTGGGATGTTCGGATTGGTGCATGCAGCCTGCAAATATTGATAGGCCGGGTTATTCGGCGTCACCTGGTTTCCATTCGCGAGGAGAAAAGCAGTCGTGCCGTCTCCAGGGTTAGAGGTTGTGGCGTTAGGCGGGGGAACGGTGCAATCGGTAATTGTCAGGGGCTCACTCGGTCCAAAGGGATTCTCGCTCGCCGGTAACGGCCGCAACTGATTGAGTTGACGTTCGACGGTCAAATGTGTTCCCTTGCTTCCCACGTACGCAACGTTGATCACCAGGGCGCGCGGCAATTCCCGCTGCACTCCAAAACTCCACTGCTGCGCATAGGGCCAAATTGCCTTGGTTGGAATGGATGTGACATCGAGCGGAAAAACGTCGCCGGCAACCGGTTGCACAGGGGGCACAATAGAAAAACTCGCCGCGGGGCTCACGCAAGCGGCATTGGTCGGATCGAACGCTGCCCCGTATCCAACGTTGCCGATGCAGGGATAACTGACCGGTAACTGCTGAGTCATGCTGAGCACAACCGGTGCGCTCGCTTCGAGAGAACCGGTATTGGCCTCGTTGCCCGTGCCATGCTCAAAGAAGATACCGTAGCCGCCTCGGACCGACGTCTTCCCATCGCCCCACGGATCCCAGGCAAAACCAACACGCGGCGCGGGGTTGAACAAATGACCCTGCATACAGCTTGCAGGCGTACCGTCGAAGCCGCAGCGGACCAGCCCCAAATTGCTGATCACGCCAGGGTCTAATTGGAAAGTGACAGGGTTGAACGATACGGGCACCGACCCGGCAGTTTTATCGAGAAGCTCACCGTAAACGGGATCGACAGCAAATCGCGATGAATTGAATCTCGAAGCTTCCCAATTCCAGGCGTGGCGGTTCTTCTCGCTATAAGTGCCAAACAGACTTATCCGCAAGCCCAGATTCAGTGTAAGTCGCGGAGTTACTTTCCAGTCGTCCTGAAAATAAGGCTCGCCGATCTGGAAACGCTGGTAATACCGTTGCTGCGCGGAATCCTGTGTAAAACTTTGAATGAATCCTTCCGGAATGTTGTGCGCGTTGGCGTCCGATTCGACGAGGAAATCGGCGAAGGCATTCCCGGTACTATGCACCAGATTGCTGAAGGTTAAGAGGCCCTGCCTGTCGCCAGAAGCTGCGCCGATCGCGTTGTTGGTTTGGTTGCGCTGGGAGTAGACGTATTCCGCTCCGAATTGCAGCGTGTGTTTACCGATGGCCTTACTCACGTCGTCGCGCAATGAGTAGGTTGGATTCGTATGTCCCCACGGCATGTATGCGGAATCCGCTGCAAAGCCTCTGCCGCCATAAGCGGCATTCGTACCCAGGAACTCGACCCCCGGCATCTTGCCGCCAAAACCGTTGTTGAAGATGTAGCCGATCGCGCATTGCGGAAAACCGGTCACGGGGTCGGCGCTTAGAATTGGATTACATTGTCCCGGAGCCGACGGATCGGTCACCAGCGGCTCGTCCAGTGCCGGATTGCGCTGGAACTGGGCGCCTCCCGGCCCGTTCTGATCAGTCAGCGTAATTGTCGAATTCACATAGCTGAGAACCAGGTCATTTAGCAGAGTCGGCGATATCGTGTGGGTCAGACGCGCCACAAGACTGGTGCCCGGCCCGAAGAAGCGGTTCTGGATGGTGGGGAACGTCGCCGCCGCGGGTTGGGTCACGCTCAGGTAGCTCCACTGCGGGTCCAGCACCGTCGTATCCCACGAATCGTGGATGTAACGAAACGAGAGTTTAAGCTTGTCGGTCAACGTTTGATCGATGTGAAATAGCTCCTCGCGCCAGTAAGTGGCCGGGGAGATGGCCGCGTCATAGCAGCGGTTGGGGTCGCTCGGATCGGGACTGGCAGGATTGTAATTGGGCAGGGTGAAGTTGCATCCAAAAGGGGCGTTCGGCAGCGGTATCAGATTCGCATTCAAGATCGCCAGAGCATTTTTGTCGACGCTGACCGTGCTTAGCACGCCTTGCAGATGCGGAAGGGGAACAAGCGTGCCCGCTGTTCCTCCCGGCGACACTGACGGGCAGTCCGGGTACTGCGCTCGAAGAAAGGTCGGCAAGTTCAACGGGCACACGTCGCTAAAATCAAAATCTTGGTAAACAGCTCCAGTGTTCGGATTCGTTTGCAGATTCTTCTGGACGCCTTGGGGCGTTAGGATCAAGCCGCGCTCCCTCAATCCAGGCACAGCCTGGTTGTACTCGGTGGGCGTTTTTTCGAGGCGGAATTCCTCCGAGTAGAAAAAGTAAGTCTTGTCTTTATTGGTGTTGAAGACATGGGGAATGAAAAGTGGTCCGC
>JBAVYO010000116.1:0-19374 GCA_049698855.1 Terriglobales bacterium | reverse complement strand
TTGTAGTAGTGAGTCCAGGGAGCGAGGCAGAGGTTTCTTTGCTCGGAGTCGGACCAGTGAGTGGCGTAGGCCCATTCGCGCAGGGCGGTCTGGATGAAGCGTTCGGCTTTGCCATTGGTTTGCGGTGAGTAAGGACGAGTGCGGCGGTGTTTCAATCCCATCTCGAAACAAACCTGACGAAACTGGTGGGAGCGATAGCTACTGCCGTTATCGGTGAGCAGGGCGCGAACGGTGATGCCGTGGCGAGCGAAGAAGTAAACGGCATTCCTAAGAAAGGCGATGGTGGTATGGGTCTTTTGATCGGGGAGGATCTGGGTGAAGGCCATGCGAGAGTGATCGTCGACGGCGACGTGCAAGGCCTCCCAACCAGGATGTTTCTGTTGACCACGGCGGCGGCCATCGCCGCGCCAAACGACTTGCTGGAAGCGGGTCAAGCCCTTGATGTCGAGATGGAGAAGATCGCCGGGGAAGGGATGTTCATAGCGCACCACGGGCGGCAGGGGATGGAGATCGCGCCAGCGGCTGAGACGAGCGCGGCGCAGAATGCGGCTGACAGTGGCAGGACTGAGTCCGGTGCTTCGTGCAATGTGATAGGCGGGACGGTGCTGACGGCGGAGCTCAATCACTAACCCGACCTGACTAGACGAGGTGGCTCTTGGACTGCGATGCGGACGAGAGGAACGGTCGCGCAATCCGGCAGCTCCTTCGCTCTGATAGCGGCGAACCCACTTGGCTGCGGTTTTAGGAGTGACGCGAAAGCTGGCAGCGGCACGGCTGAAACCCAAGCCGCCAATGACGGTTTCGACCAACGCCTCTCGACTGCGAAGCGTGAGTCGGGCATTCTTGTGGATGTCCATTCGGTCTGACCTCGGAAACTGAATTGCTCGTCACAATCAGCTTCTCCGGTTCCGATCGAATGGACAACGTCTTGAAAGATCACAGGCACCCGCATTGTCTCGGGCACCCGGAAAAATTAGGTGAACGTCCCGTCTGTCCCCGTATTCCCAGCGTTCGGTGGAGCGCGGCTTCACATAGAGAACGCCTTGCAGTGTGCCGGCGGAAGTTACTGAGTAGGGATCCTTCGACTTGCCGTCGCATGCGCTCCGGCGGCGCTCAGAATGACAGCGGCCATGAGCACAAAAAGTACACGCTCTCAGGATGACATTGTGGAACTACCCAGGATGACAATGCAGAACTGAGGACAGTCTTTCAGATACCGCGGTCAGATACCCTCCAGGTAGCGGCGGAGGGCGTCTTTCCAGTCGGGCATTTGGATTCCCTGGGCGTGGAGGCTGGCTGGCGAGAGGACTGAGTTCGCGGGACGCGTGGCTGGGCGCGGGAACTCGGCGGTGGTTACGGGCTTCACTTCCGTGGGCAGGCCGGCGATTTGAACAATTTGTTTCGCGAAGTCATACCAGGTGCAATCGGCTGCGTTGGTGACGTGCACGATGCCGCGAGCGGCTTTTTCTTTTTCTTTGCTTATATCTTTGTCTTTGTTTTTGTTTTTATCGTCTGTGTTTTTGCGGCAAAGTTCGACGAGAGCAGTGGCCAGATCGCGGGTGAAGGTGGGCGATCCACGCTGATCGTTGACCACGGAAATCTCGGGGCGCGACGCGGCCAGCTTAAGAATGGTCGCGGGAAAACACTTACCTCCGTGGCCGAAAAGCCAGGAGGTGCGGGCGATGCAGACCTCGGGAAGAATCTCGAGCAGGCGCTCTTCGGCGCGAGCCTTGGTTTCTCCATAGACATTGATGGGATGGCGCGGGTCGCTGGTTTCATAGGGCGCGTTTTTCGTGCCGTCGAAAACGTAGTCGGTGCTGACGAAGAGCAGATGCGAGCCGCACTCGCGAGCCGCCTGGGCGACGTTGATGGCGCCATCGCAGTTCACGCTCATGGCCAAGTCGCGATTCGATTCGCAGCCGTCGACATCGGTGTAGGCCGCGGAGAGGATGATCCAGTCGGGGCGGGAATCGCGGATGACCTGATGAACGCGCTGTGAGTCGCGGAGGTCGGCGTCTTTGGAGGTGGGAGCGGTGAGTTGTGTGCCGTGGAGCGCGCGGACGAGATCTTGACCGAGAAGGCCCGAGGCTCCGAAGAGGGTGACGCGCATAGCGGCATTGTAACGGGTGCGCGCGCGGGCTTGCGACTTCTAATGCGCTTGGGGATTTCCATTCGCTCGCGGCGAAAGGCGTTCACCACTGAGGACACGGAGGAAAGCTCTTAGCCTCGGATCATACTGAGGAGCACGGAAGAGATTGGAACGGCTCGTTCAACTCGAAGCCATCTCATAATGAGCCGAAGAGGTAAACTGTTCACGCCCTCAGGGGCTAGAGCCCTCGTCTTTATTGGTCCTAGACGGCACGGCTAAAGGGGATGCGGAAAAAGTCGTTTCGAAGGCTGGCAGTCCCTCAGCGGCTAGAAGCCGCTGTTGATTTTGGGCCACTTGCGGCACGAGTGGAACTCGTGCCCTTCCCAACCCCGCCCTGAATCGAATTTTTCCGCAGCCTGTAAAGCCGTGCCCTATCAAGACAATTTATGAGATGGTCTTTCGTAAACGGTTAGTCTGCGTGGGGCAACTGCACGGGCTGCGAGGGGCGCGTCTGGCGGCGGAGGGCGTGCAGGATCAGCGATCCGCTGACGCCGAAGCAGACGACTGCGCCGAAGGCGACCAGATCCTCCATCGGGCCTCGCAGGCGAAAATAGTCCGCGAACAGCGAGGTGGCGGCAAACAGCAGGCCAAGAATATTGAGCCAGAGCGGAGAGCGAACACCAGGCAGATCGCGGTGAAAACGGACCTGAAGGAGAACGGCGGCGAGTCCGATGGCGGCCACAACGACGAGGGCAAGTGGGCTAAGGAAAGCGTTTCGGCGTGTGAAAATCACGACCAAGGAGAGCGCCAGAATCAGCAGGCCCGATGCAATGACACTCCATCGGCGAGTTCCCGGTGAAGCTGGCTCCGACACCGGACGCAGCGCCCCATTTTGCATGCCGACATTGTATCCTCGAATCGGTATCTCGCAACGCTGAAGAGGTTGAGGAAAAAGTTGCTGGCAAGATATCAAGCGTTACCCGGCATCCATTCCGCCGGGCGATTGGAACCGTGCGACATCGCGTAGAGAACGAGTTCCACGCGGCTGGAAATTCCAACCTTATCAAAAATCCGCAGCAGATATTTTTTAATGGTGTGTTCGCTCAAACCCAGTTCCACCGCGACATGGCGGTTGGTGAGCCCGTCGGCAACGAGCGCGACAACCTGCTCTTCGCGCGGCGTGAGCAGCGTGCGTCCGCTGGAATTCACCACCCGCAGCGTTGAGACTTCGGAAAGCGCGTCGGCCACATAGTGCATCTGGGTGTTGTTGAGCCAGATCTCTCCTTTAGAAACACAGTTGATACATTTGCAGAGCATGCGAAAAGGATCGTGCGCCAGGAGAAAAATTCCTCTTGCGCCGGAGCGCAGGGCGTTGATCACCAGCTCGCGATCGTCCTTTTCGGCGAGCAATACCGTGGCAATCGACGGATGGGAAATGCGCAACCAGCGTAAGAGGCCGAAATCCGGCGGCGTGTTCCCGGCGATCAGGGCGACATCGGCATGGCTGGTTTGCAGGAAGGTATCGAGCGCGGTCGTTTTCTGGGCGACGACGGAAACCTGGAAATCCTTGCGGCTTTTGAGGGCGCGCGCCAACAACTGCGACTGCAAGGGACCGGAATCGGCAAGCAAGACCCGCACCGGCGTGTTTGGTGCAGGCAACTCCCTGGGTTGTATGACAATGGGCTTTTGTTTCACAGGCACCATCATGCCTGAAAGGGCAGGGACCATCTGTAGGCCCCATCACTGTGGAAATGTGATGAATCGGAAGCCATTGCCTACTTTCGCAGGCCCACTGCTGTGACCTCGCCGGGCTGCTGTTTGGCGCGGCCATGCCGCCGCGGAAGACAGTAATCGGCACGCTGGCAAGCCGAATCCGAGTATTCATCACCTTTTTGATGGTCGCAACGTGCCGGGTACCTCTGTAGACAGCACTTTCCAAGTCTTGTTGCGTTTGGCACGTGGGCTTAGGTTCGTCCCAGCAGCTCAAAACGCCCGAGCTGATCATTCACCGGGAGCGCGGTGAGTACGGAGACGAATGAAGCAAGTGGAACAAACCGTAATGAGAGTTGCAGGAGCGCTCATTCTGCAGTTCGCCGTGATCGCTTTCGCTCAGGAGACGGTACCGCCTGGAAATTCCGCATTCGGGGGCTCTGCTCCGCCGGCCGGCAAGTCCGGTTCGGTGGAGAGCTCGCAGAGCCCGGTGCGGGACAGCGGCGCCGGCTCCGGGAGCGGAGCGGCCACACAATCCGAGAAGGCGGATGGCATGGGAGATCCTGCTTTTGGAGGGGAACGCCATCCGCTTTACCGGCTCACGAAATCCGACGTTGTCGATCTGAATTTCACTTTTTCTCCCGACTATAACCAGAGCTTGGTGGTGCAACCGGACGGCTATCTGGTTTTGAGGGGCGCGGGTACGGTCATGGCGGAAGGGCTCACCTTGCCACAGCTACAGCGCGCGGTGGCGGAAGCCTATCGCGGCGTTCTCCGCCAGCCTGAAATCACAGTTGCTTTGAAGGACTTCGACAAGCCTTACTTTCTGGCCTCGGGTGAAGTCGTCAAACCTGGAAAGTACGAGTTGCGCGGAGATGTCACTGTCAACGAAGCGATTGCCATTGCCGGCGGATTCACGCAGCAGGCAAGGCACTCGCAAGTAGTTTTGTTCCGGCGCGTCTCCGCCGAGGTCGCTGAAACTCACGTGCTCGACCTAAAAAAGATGCTGGACGGCCGCGATCTCCGCGAGGACCTGCACCTTCGTCCGGGCGATTTTGTCTATGTGCCGCAAAGCAGGATTTCAAAGATTCGCAAGTTTGTTCCGACCAACGCCATGAGTTGGTACATGAATCCGCTGCAATTTTAGGAAGTTGGGGCTCAAGCAGTAAAGATCCTTCGGCATATCCGCAGATATCTCTTGTGATCGCTGGAAGGTTAGCCAATGACCGACTTTAAGGCCAACTTGCCGCTGCACCATTCGCTCCCGCCGCGCGATGTTGCTGCGATGTTGTTTCGGCGGCCGCGGCTGATGGCCGGTTGCTTTGGCTTCTTCTTAGTGAGCGCAATGGTGATCGTGTTTTTTTCGCCGCGTTATGAATCCCATTTCAAGGTACTGCTTCGGCGCGGCCGCTTCGATCCGGTAGTTTCTTCGGAGCCTCCCAGCCTGATGGAACTGACGCGGCCCGACATCAGCGAGGAGGAACTCAATTCCGAAGTGGAGCTTATGCGCGATGAAGATCTTTTGAAGCAGGTCGTTACCATGTCGGATTTGATCCCGCCCAATACTCCAGCCTCCGAGCGCCCGGCTCAAATCGAGCATACCGCCCGCGAAGTCGGCCGGCGGCTGGAGGTCGATTCCCTGAAGAAGTCGAATCTCATACAGGTTTCATATAAGGATACGGACCCGGAACGTGCGGCTCGCGTTCTCTCCACTCTCGCCAGTGTGTATACGAACAAACATACCAATCTTCAGCGGCCAGCGGGCGAGGTTCAGTTTTTTAACGAGCAGACCGCGGAAAGCGAACGAAAACTGCACCAATCCGAAGCGGAGCTTGTGAACTTCACTCGCGCGCGAGGCGTGGTGTCGGCGGCCATGGAGCGCGATATCGCGCTCCAGCGGCTTGGCGAGGCGGATGCTGTCTACCGGCAGATCGACCAGGATCGCACTGAGGCAGAGCGCACAATCTCAGCGCTCGACGATCAACTGAAATCGTTTCCCTCGCGCTCAGTCACGCTGAAACGTTGGGCCGACAATCAGGAATTACAGGAGAAGCTGAAGACGCATTTGCTGGATCTGCAGCTTAAGCGAACGGAACTGCTCACGCGGTTCGAGCCTTCTTACCGCCTGGTGCAGGAGGTGGATCAGGAGATTGAACAGGCGAAGGCCTCCATTGCCGGTGAGGCGCTCACTCCATTGCGCGACGAAACCTCCGACAAAGATCCCAATTACGAGTGGGCGCGAATGGAGTTAGAGAAGGCCGAGGTTCGGCGCGACGGCCTGCGGGCGCGCGAAGCCGATGCCATCGGCCAGGTCTCATCGTTACGGGGGCTCGCGCAGAACATGCAGGCCAGCTCAGTCGATCAGCAGGACCTGATGCGCACCGCAAAGGCCGACGAAGACGCCTATCTGCTCTACCTTCACAAACGCGAGGAAGCCCGGATTGGCGACGCGCTGGATCAGCAGCGCATCCTGAATGTAGCCATCGTAGAGGCGCCGGTTCCCGCCGTTCTGCCAGTCCACCCGATGATCTTTTACTTTTTCCTGGCGCTCGGGGCATCCGGTGTTTTCAGCACCGCAATCGCGTTTGCAGCGGAGTATTTCGACTCGACCATTCGCACGCCTACCGAAGCACATAGGCTGCTCGATGCGCCGGTGCTAGCTTGGCTCCCCGCATCGGAATCTGAAGTTGTACGGCCCGGTTCGCGATTCAGCCGTCCCAAGGTGGTAGCGCCATGACGCTGCTGGGCGAACTGCTGAGAGAGCCGTCGACAGTGGAAGCCGAGAAGGGCAATGTGCCGGCACGCATCGAGAGAGTGGACCCAACGCAGTCTCGTGCAATCTCGGTCCGCGAGGAGCAGATCCATTCGCTGGTCCAACAACTGTTTTTCCCGCGGGAATCGGCGCCGGTACGCCGGGTTGGATTCACGCCCGTCGAGGCGTCGCCGCCTACAGCGAGCCTATGTCTCGACGTCGCCAAAGCGCTGGTTGATGAAAGCAATCATGAGGTCGTGTTGATTGACGCCTGCGTGGGCGAAGTGCCGCTTTCATCCCGGTTGCAGATTCCGGCACCCACCGGCGTGCAAGTGCCATGGACGATTACGCCGAGACTCTGGCTGGCTCCCTGGGAAAGTTGGTGTCCTGAGCATAAGCCGGCCACCGACCAGAACATAGAGCGCCTTCGCGAGATCGCGGCTGAATTCGATTTTTCGATTGTGCATTGCCCGCCTGTTTGCTGGCTTACTGCCAGAGTCGGCCACGTTTGTGACGGGCTTGTGCTTGTGCTGACCGCGAATCGAACGCGACGTCTGGCTGCCGCTCAAGTCAAACAGCAATTAATCCAGACTGGCGTCCCTTTGCTCGGCACGGTGCTCGCGGAGCGCCGCTTCCCCGTGCCGGATGGCCTTTATCGGAGCTTGTGATGAACGAGTGGGCGACAAATCGCGTCTCAAGGCCCGCGCCTCCCGAATCTGCGTCGCAATATGCCCGCATGATCCCTGGGGCCTCCGCCCTCCCCCCTTCTCGATCCACATCAAGTGCGACGACCTCTTCAAGGCGGGCAGAGCCTGTGAGAGAGTCACGGGCGACCGTCCAAGAGCCAATACTGGCTCGCCTTTTTTTGCCCCATCCCATCGCCGACCCGTGGAACCTATATCAATGGGTGGCTGCCGACCTTTTTGTCGTCATTGCCGCCGGTACTGCGCAATTCCGTCTCGCGCCCGAGTGGAGTTTTCATCAGCACAGCCTGCCGCTGTTTGCTGTCCTGCTCACACTGTTCGCCTTCAGCGAGGGGCTCTATCGCGACACACCTGACCCGTTCCCGCCGGGAACCGTTCCGGCGCTGGCAAGGTCGGCTTTGTTTGCGACGACGCTCGTCTTCTTCGCAGATGGAGGCGCCTTTCACATCGGGGCCGTCCCAGCGACATTCGCGGGCAGTCTGAGCAGTCTGGTGCTTTACCGGCAGTTGCGGCAATTCGCCTGGGCACGCCGCCGGCAGGATTCGGAATCTCGCAGGGTCCTTCTGGTGGGCGCAGGGCCAGCCGGTCGATCCATCGGGAAAGCTTTGCGGAACGATCCCTCACATCGGGCGGTTGTCCGCGGTTTTCTCGATGACGATCTGCCGCTGTCCCCGGACGTGATTGGCCGCATCGAGGACCTGGATTGGCTGGCCCGCGGTGAGTTCATCGACGAGATCATCCTGGCGCTTCCGGACCAGCGAGAGAGAACGCGCTACGCTGCCGAAGTCGCATTCCGCAATCATCTCGACATTCGCGCCGTCCCCGATCTGCCGCCGGGACCGTGGCCGGACGCCGATGTGGAATATATCGGCGAAGTGCCGGTGATCACGCTGCACCACGAACCGGTGCCGAGACCGGCTCTGTTCTTCAAACGCTTGCTCGATTTTAGTGGCGCCGCGCTTGGGCTTGCCGTCGCCGCGCCCGTGATGGCGATCATCGCGCTTCTCATCCGTTTGGAATCGCGCGGCCCCATCTTCTATTCCGCGGAACGTACCGGTGCCAAAGGACGTCGCTTCCGCTGCCACAAGTTTCGTTCCATGGTTACGAATGCCGACCATCTAAAAGACGATCTGCGCGGCCGCAACCAGCGCGAGGGACCGATTTTCAAAATTGTGGACGATCCCAGAATCACCCGTGTCGGCCGTTTTCTTCGGCGCTACAGCCTCGACGAGTTGCCGCAATTGTGGAACGTGCTGCGCGGCGAAATGAGTTTGGTGGGACCGCGCCCGCATCCGGTCGATGAGGTCAACCACTACGAACTGCATCACTACCGGCGTCTCGACGTGAAACCTGGTATTACGGGCCTGTGGCAGATCACCGCGCGCCACTCGGCGTCGTTCGACCTCAACATGCACCTTGATCTCACTTACATCGAGAACTGGAGTCTGCGGCTCGACCTCCGCATCCTGTTCAGCACAATTCGCGTTCTATTCGCGCCGGAAGGATCTTGATCGGTCCATGAGCAGCCGAGCCATCACGTGGGATCGCGACGATAGCCCTCTCTGGCAGATCGCCGTGCTGGTGCTGCGTCCGCTGCACCTGGCGTTGGCCTTCCCGTCAGTTCTTTATGTGGCGGCGATGGCGGTATTCCTGTTTCGTCCGCCCGACCTTTTTTCCTTTTACGCCGATCGCGTCGCGTTCGGCGTGCTCGTTTTCTTCGTGGCGCTGCGCGCCATGGCGTTGCGTGACCGAATTCCGTTTTTTCCCGCGCTGAGCGTTCCCATGCTGGGCCTGATTGCACTCGCCGTTTTTCGCGCCCTGCGCGAACCTTTCGACGCTCAGGTGTGGAGCATCATCGCCAGCAAATTCATCGTCCCGTTTGCACTGTTCCATATTGCCGTACTGGTTTTTCGCGGCGCTTCCGCGCGACGTCATTTCGAGATTTTTGTTCTCCTGGTGCTCGCCTATCTAGTGTTCATCGCTCTTGCCTTCCTCCTGCAAGCGCCTTCGCTGATCTGGCCGCGCTTCATTCTCGATGAGAGCCTCGGATTTCACGCGGATCGTGCGCGCGGTCCCTTCCTGCAGGCCGTAGCCAACGGCGTTTCCCTGAACATGCTGGGCATACTTGCTTTTGCGCTCCCGCGAAAGTACAGAAAGTTTGTCTGGGGCTTGTGGTTGGTTTTGCCGCTCGCCGTGTTGGCGACCATGACGCGTGCGGTCTGGATTTCGTTCGCCGTCTCAGCGCTCGCCCTGGGCTTCCTTCTGATTGAGCGCCGGTTGCAGGCCGCGTGTGCGCTGGTGGTTGTGGCGGGACTTCTGGCCGGCTTGGCACTCGGCTTCAGCAACCACACGCTCAAGCAGGCCTTGTGGGATCGCACCGAAGAGCGCGGACCCGTTCAGGCGCGCATGGCTGTCTACAGTGGCGCGTGGGAAATGTTTCTCGAACGGCCCTTCACTGGCTGGCCACCGGCGCACATGTATCAAGAACTGGGCCGGCGAATGGAGGGCTATCACCTGCGCACGTTTTACGTCCACAACACCTATCTGGCTTTGCTGGTGGAGTTCGGAGTGCCCGGCATGGCTCTCTATGGTGTTCTTTTCTTTAATCTCTTCCGTCTGGGAAAGCGAGCTCCGCCGGGCGAGTCGAGCGCTGTCGCAGCGCTGCGCAAGGTCTGGCCGCTGGTGCTGGGGGTGTATCTGTTTAACGCGCTGTTTGTGGACATGGCATATCAATTTGTGATCGGACTGCTCTTCACCGTTGCCGGAATTCTCTGGTCCTCGGAGGAATGCGCCTCATGACCACGGTCGCCTACATCGCTAATGAATTTCCTTCGCCGCTCGAGCCTTATGTGATGGACGAAATTTCGGAACTGCGGCGTCGTGACGTCAAAGTGGTCTGTTGCAGCGGAAAACGAGTTTCCCCTCACGAACTGAGTCTGGCCGAGCGCGCGTTCTGGAAAGAGACGCGATTTTTTCAGCCCCTCACGGACGAGCGGCTGATGCAGGCCGCGCACCGGCTCGCCTCCGATCGGCGCAAGCTCTGGCAATTGCTGCGGCCGCTGCTCTCGCCGGTAGGCGGTTCGTCCACGCTGCGGTTGCGTGCTCTCGGCCATACGCTCATGGGGTCCGCTTTAGCAGAGGAACTGGCTCCGCTCGAGATCCAGCACATCCATGCTCATCACGGATACTTCGCGTCATGGATGGCGCAGGTTGCAGCCCGTCTCCTTGGGATCGGTTTTAGCTTTACCTTGCACGGCTCCGACCTGCTCCGGCGGGGCGATTTGCTTGCGGCCAAGCTGGAGGCCTGCCGCTTCTGCGTCACCGTTTCGGACTTCAATCGCGATTACATCCTTCAGACTTATCCCTCGACGCCGCCGAACAAAATCGTGGTCCAGCGGCTCGGCGTAGATCGCGTTCTTTCCTGGCCCACGGATTCTCACCCTACCGTCACCGGAGGACGTCCGTTTTGTCTGCTCGCCGTCGGACGCCTGCACCGCGTCAAAGACTTCGAATTCCTCATTGAAGCCTGCGCCGCCCTCCGCGCCCAAGGACTTGATTTTCTCTGCTGGATTGTAGGCGAGGGGCCGGAGCGGCCGGCGCTTGAACGCCAGATCGCCAAGCTTGGCTTGCGGCATCACGTTCACCTAATCGGCCACGTGCCCCGCAACGAGTTGATCACTTACTACCGTCATGCGGACCTGGTCGTCATGACCAGCAAGAGCGAGGGGATCCCCGTGGTGCTCATGGAAGCCATGTCGCACGAGAAACTCGTGCTGGCTCCCGCCATCACCGGCATTCCGGAGCTGGTCGACGACCGACGCAGCGGATTTCTCTACGCGCCTGACTCTCTTTCCGATTTCATTCACAACATCGGCTGGATTCACGCCAACCAGGCTTCGCTCTCGGAGATCCGACGGGCGGCGGCCGACAAGGTGGCCACGTCATATAACCGGCGGCGAAATCTGCGTGCTTTCGCGGATCGGTTCCTTACTCTTATCCCCCATTTTGGCGGTGACTATGCGCATCCTGTATTGCAACAAATACGACTATCCGTTTAGCGGAACAGAGGCCTATCTTTTTGACCTCATCGAACGAATGGATCGCCGCGGCCATCAGACCGCGCTGTTCAGCATGGACCACGGTTCTTCGTCCGCCTTTGCGGGGCGGGCCTATCGCCTAGCACACTGCAATTTCAAGGATCCTGGCGCCGGGTTCTTCTCCAAACTACGGTTGGCCGCGCACGCCCTTTATTCGACCTCTGCGCAACGTGCCATGCGCAAATGTATCGCTGATTTTTCGCCCGACCTGGCCCACATCCGCGGCATCTATCATCATCTCTCGCCCTCCATTCTGTGGGAGCTCAAGCGCCGCCACGTCCCTGTGCTTTACCACCTCAATGATTTCAAAATTATCTGCCCGTCCTACAATCTGGTTGCTCACGGGCGGTCCTGCGAGGCCTGCGGGCAAGGTGCTTTCTATCACGTAGTCACGGAGGGCTGCTATTCCGGCTCTCGCTCCAGTGCCATCGTGCTGGCGGCGGAGGCGTATCTGCACAAGTGGTTGCGCACTTATGAATCTTGTGTCGATCTGTTTTTGGCGCCCAGCGAGTTTGTGCGTAATGAGTTAATCGCTCATGGCATGTCTTCCGAACGCATCGAGGTCCTCCCCCACTTTCAGGCGCTTCCTGCGGGGGGTCACGTCGCTCATGACGAAGGTTACGTCCTTTACTTCGGGCGGCTCTCTCCCGAAAAAGGCCTCGACGAGCTTCTACATGCGCTGGCGCGCGTACCCCACATCCCCGTCGTAATCGCGGGCGACGGTCCGGAGCGTGAACGGCTTGAGGCGCTCGCTCGCAGTCTGAACCTGAGCCACATTCTTTTCGCCGGTCAATTAGGCGGAGAAGAGTTGCAGAGACTCATCGCGGGATGCACCTTCTCGGTGTTCCCTTCCCTTGCCTATGAAACGCTGGGGAAATCGATCCTCGAATCCTATGCCTACGCTCGTCCCGTGGTCGCGTCCGATCTTGGTTCGCGCCGCGAGTTCGTTGAGCACGGAGTGACGGGCCTGCTTTATGCGCCCGGTGATCGCAGCCAGCTCGCGCATTCCATCGGGTTTCTGTTCGACCGCCCCGATTTGGTCGAGAAAATGGGCGCCAATGGACGCGCTCGCGTTCAAGCGCGGCACGATCCCGAGCGGCACATGCAACGGCTCTCTGAAATCTATGCCCGGCTGTCGTTATCAAAAAAACTCGTGTCATTCGCCGAGGGACCCAAACCGCGAGCGCGCCAGAGCGTCCGCGTGGCGTTTATCGGTGGCCGGGGTGTGGTCTCCAAGTACAGCGGCATCGAGTCGTGGTACGAGCAAGCCGGCCACGAACTGGCACGGCTCGGGCATGAGGTGACCGTCTACTGCCGCACATACTTCACCCCGCCGGGCACGGTGCACAATGGCATGCGCATCCTTCGACTGCCTACCATCCGCACCAAGCATTTGGAAACCGTCGTCCACACGTTTTTAAGCACTCTTCACGCGATGGCGGGAGACTACGATGTGATTCACTACCACTGCCTGGGCCCGGCGCTGTTTTCATTTCTGCCGCGGCTGGTGGGCAAGAAGACCGTTGTCACGGTGCAAGGTCTTGACTGGCAGCGTGCCAAATGGGGAGCCGTTGCTGCCCGCATTCTGCGCTGGGGAGGGGCCGCTGCCGTCGCGTTACCCAATGCAACCATCGTCGTCTCGCAGACGCTTCAGCGTTATTATCGCGACCACCATGAGCGCGAGACCATTTACATTCCGAACGGTGCGGCTCCCATACAGCGGCGTCCGCCCAAACGCCTGCATGAATGGAATCTTGTCCCCGGCGAATACATCCTTTATCTTGGCCGATTCTCACCGGAGAAAAACTGCCACCTGCTGATCGAGGCGTTCGAGAAAGCCGGGGCCGGCATGAAACTCGTTTTGGCCGGCGGATCGAGCCACTCCAACGCTTACATCCAAAGCTTGCGTCGGCATGAGTCCGAACGCATACGCTTCCTGCCCTGGGTTTCGGGAGACGATCTCGAAGAACTGCTCTCGAACGCGGCTGTGTTCGTCCTCCCCTCTGAACTTGAGGGCCTGTCGCTGGCTTTGCTCGATGCCATGGCCGCCGGGGTCTGCGTGCTTACCAGCGACATTCCGGAGAATCGCGAAGTGGTCGAAGGCGCGGGCTTCACATTCCGCCGTGGAGAAAAGGCCGATCTTGAGCGCATGCTTGAAGTGCTCATCTGCAATCCCGAGCTTCGCCGTCAAGCGTCAATCCGCGAGCGTGAACGCATTCAGAACCAGTATCAATGGCCGCAAATTGCGGAGGCGATTGAAGCCGCATACTACAACGTTCTGGGTTGGCCGCAGAGCGATTGGGTTTCGCGCCCAGAATTCGCGGCCAAAACATCGTCGCCGTAGACGCATGAATTCTCAAGCTCTGGAATGTCGCATGGTTGATCAGGCGCATGGGAGAGAAGACGTTATGGCCGCATGACACGCTGACACGGCAGGGGTCCTTCGACTGCGTTCGGCGTTCGCCTCACTGCGCTCAGGATGACGTCAGGCTTTGGGTGCTCCAAGCCCGCAGTCCGCGTGCTGGCAGCTCAGCTCGCACCTCCCGAACAACGTAGGATCTATGCCGCGGCATAACCATAAGTAACAACCCATCCCACGTCCCCGTGGGACTTTGCCCTCCACTTTGATTAGAATCAATTCGCCCGCCACCAAGCGGCCAATCCTGCATGGAAAATCTCATTCTCGTCACCGGCGGCGCGGGCTTCATTGGATCGAACTTCATTCTCCAATGGATCGCATCGGAACCGTCGCGCGTCCTCAACCTCGACAAACTCACGTACGCGGGCAATCTGCAAAACCTGCAATCCGTTGAGGCCGACCCGCGCTACAACTTTGCGCAGGGAGATATCGTCGACCGCGACTTCATCGCCAACCTGCTGGCTCGCGAGAAGCCGCGCGCCATTATTCATTTCGCCGCCGAAAGCCACGTCGACCGCTCCATCCACGGCCCCGGCGATTTCATCCTCACCAACGTGAACGGCACGTTTAGTCTGATCGAGGAATCTCGCGCCTACTGGTCCGCGCTCTCCGAGTCCGACCGTGCAGCGTTCCGTTTTCTTCACGTTTCCACCGACGAAGTCTACGGCTCGCTCGGCCCCAACGATCCGGCATTCACAGAGACCACAGCCTACGCGCCTAACAGCCCGTACTCCGCGTCCAAGGCTTCATCCGATCATCTGGTTCGCGCCTATCGCCATACGTATGGCATGCCGGTGCTCACGACGAACTGCTCTAATAATTACGGTCCGCTCCAATTTCCCGAGAAGCTGATTCCGCTGATGATCCTCAACGCGTGCCAGGGCAAGGCGCTGCCCGTGTATGGCGACGGCAAAAACGTGCGCGACTGGCTTTATGTGGAGGATCACTGCCGCGCCATCCGCACCGTGCTCGCACATGGCCGACTGGGCGAGACTTACAACATTGGCGGCCGCAGCGAGAAGAACAACCTGGAAATTGTGGGCGCGATCTGCAAACTGCTCGACGAACTCAGGCCCAACGATCCCGTCGTGCCGCACGAGAAGCTCATCACGTTTGTGAAAGACCGGCCCGGCCACGACCGCCGCTATGCGATGGATACGCGTAAAATCGAGCGCGAGTTAGATTGGCATCCGCAGGAAACTTTCGACAGCGGTATTCGCAAGACAGTTCGCTGGTATCTTGAACATGAAGATTGGGTCCGCGACGTAACCAGCGGCAGCTATCGTCAATGGATGGCGAAGCACTACGCCAGCGAGCGCTAATACACGAGACAAACAAACACCATGGCCAGCACTACTCCCAACTACCGAGGCATCATTCTCGCCGGAGGCTCGGGCACGCGCCTCTATCCCGTGACGCACTGCGTCGCCAAAAGTCTGCTGCCGGTTTACGACAAGCCGATGGTTTATTACCCGCTCTCCACGCTCATGCTGGCAGGCATTCGCGACATTCTGCTCATCTCCACACCCGACGATCTGCCGCGCTTTCAGCAATTGCTCGGCGATGGATCGCGCTTCGGCGTGCATTTTCAGTATGCGGCGCAGCCCAAGCCTGAGGGCATTGCGCAGGCGTTTCTCATCGCGCGCAATTTCATCGGCTCCAGTTGTTGCGCGCTTGTGCTCGGCGACAACATTTTCTACGGTCACGATCTCGCCCGCGATTTACGCGAGGCCGGACAGCAGACCACGGGCGCGCGCGTCTTCGCCTATGCTGTTCACGATCCCGAGCGTTATGGCGTGGTTGAATTCGACGCAAATGGCAAGGCGCTCAGCATTGAAGAAAAACCGAAGCAGCCCAAATCGCGCTACGCGGTCACGGGACTTTATTTTTACGATCCGCAGGTGGTTGAGATTGCCGCCAGCTTGCGCCCATCGGCACGCGGAGAACTCGAGATCACCGACGTCAATCGCGTCTATCTGCAGCGCGGCGAACTCAACGTCTGCGTCATGGGACGCGGCATGGCGTGGCTCGACACCGGAACGCACGACGCCCTGATGGAAGCGTCTTTATATATTCAAACGATTGAAAAGCGGCAGGGACTGATGATCGCCTGCCCGGAGGAGATCGCCTTCCGCTCCGGCCACATCACCGCCGAGCAACTGGAAGCCTTAGCGCAGCCCATGCGCAACAACGGCTATGGCGCCTATTTGCTGCAATTGCTGAAGGACAGGGTGTTCTAAGGTGGAAAAAATCGCGACCAGCTTGCTTGGAGTTCTGCTGCTTGAACCGCGCGTCTTTGGCGACGAACGTGGATTCTTTCTTGAAAGCTACAACCAGCGCACGTTCGCGGAACTCGGCATTCACGAAACGTTCGTGCAGGATAACCACTCATTCTCTGGAAGAAATGTTGTTCGCGGCCTGCACTATCAGATCCGCGAGCCGCAGGGAAAGCTGGTGCGCGTCATCACCGGAGAAATTCTCGATGTCGCGGTCGATGTGCGCCGCAGTTCACCGACATTCGGTAAGTGGGAATCTTTCCGACTCTCCGGTGAAAACAAACGGATGCTATGGATTCCTGCGGGCTTCGCGCACGGCTTTCGAGTTGCAGCCGACAACACGCATGTGCTCTACAAGGCCACAGGCTTCTATGCGCCGGAGCACGAACGCACTATCGCTTGGAACGACCCTGCGCTGAAAATCGATTGGCAACTTGACGGCGATGCGAACGTCTCTGCCGTCGTTTCGGCGAAAGACCAGCGCGGCGTGAGTTTCGAACAGGCGGAAAAGTTCGACTAGGATTTTCTGTTTGATTGCCGGCACTCAGTTCAGGCGGAACTCGACCGAAATTGCGCCTTCAAATTCACGCGCGCGGCCGGACAAACGGTAGGATTCAAACTTCCACTGCCGCACGGCTTCAGCCGCGGATTTTGACAGCATCTCGTCTCCTGAAACCGGATACAAATGTGCAACTGTTCCATCCACATTAATCAGAGCATCAAAGACGACCAACCCCTGAATTCCAGCGCGGCGGGCTTCTTCCGGATAAACGGGCTCGACCTTGGAGACGATTCGCGCGGCCATCGCCT
This sequence comes from Terriglobales bacterium, assembly GCA_049698855.1. Classification (GTDB taxonomy): domain Bacteria; phylum Acidobacteriota; class Terriglobia; order Terriglobales; family Acidobacteriaceae; genus Acidiflorens. The sequence goes on along the minus strand of JBAVYO010000116.1, from coordinate 2,517 downwards.
CGGCTGGAACGCGAACAGGCGCGGTCTGCGCTGCTGTCTCCTGTTCGAGTTCGCGCCACGAGCGCTGCCATTGCCACCATTCAGCCGCAGCCAACAGAAGAGAACACAGCAGCAGACCAAGCACGAAGCCAAGTATTCGATGACGGGTCCAGGTTTTTCGCGGCTCGCGCGCAGGCTTGCGCAACTCAGGATAAGACTCGCGCAACCCATGCCGATTCGATGGACTCGCATCGACCTTATCAACTCGCGCAGACGCGGACGAGGATTTAGCCGAAGGGGATGTCGCCGTATCCGATTTTGCCACTTCAGTCTCGGTCGTCGCGAAAGCGGCGGGCTTCGTCTTCGATGGGTTAACTTTTGCTAGTTCGGCCTTCGCCAGTTCCGCCATGGCCAGATCGTTCCTGGATAGCCTGTTTTCTATCCTCTCGCGCTCGGTTTCGGGCGTGGCCGTCCCGGCCTGATTCGTTCCCAGATTCGACGGCTCCAGGGCCAGCTTGTACATCCAGTACCGGATCATCTCGCGCTCTTCCATTGCGAGATCGACAAACTCAAACCCGCAACGGACGGGTCCTTGATAGCGAACCTGAGCCTTCGCGCGCACCGGCAAGGCAACATTCGGAAGGCGAAGTTCGAGCGCCACCTGCTGTCCGGGAGAGAGGTCGCCGGCGACCATTGCGCCCACGCCGCCTTCGCTCAAGTCGGTACAGCGCCCCGGCAAACTTTGAGGGACTCCGGAGCGCAACGCGATTACATCGAGCGGGACTTTGACGGGATAGCGGGGAAATCCGCGGCGAGGCAGTTTTTCCAGGGCGGGCGAGGAACCTGCACTCAACTGATTGCCTCCGCAAAAACACAATTGCGCCGCGCGGCTGGAAGCAGCGATGAAGACATCTTATTCAAAGAATTATTAGAGAGAGTATAGCGGAAATGCGGAGGGTGTTTTCCTCAAATTCAATTTCACCGGCGCGAAGGCGCGGCAAGCCGCCGTCTTTGTAGTTCTTTTTATGTCAGGTCGCGCCAGTTGGGGCCGACACCGAGATCCACGCGCAGCGGAACCGCGAGGGGATGCGCCGATTCCATCTGCTCGCGCACCAGAGTCTTCATTACATCTACCTCACTCCCGGGCACATCGAATACTAATTCGTCGTGGACCTGAAGCGTCATGCGCGATTTCAGGCGGCGATTGCGAATCTCGTCATCGATGCGGATCATGGCCAGCTTGATTAGATCGGCCGCCGTTCCTTGCAGCGGAGTATTGACCGCAGTGCGCTCGGCAAAGCCTCGCAGATTTGCATTTTTGCTGTTGATATCCGGGATCGGGCGGACGCGGCCAAACAAGGTTTTCACATTCTGATCGCGCCGCGCTTCGGCGAGCGTGGCATCGATGAAGGCGCGCACTCCCGCGTATTTTTCGAAGTAGGCGTCGATAAACTTGCGTGCCTCGGCGGGCTCAATGCCAAGTTGCTGCGACAGTCCGAACGCGGACAGGCCGTAGACAATGCCGAAATTCACCACTTTCGCTTGCCTCCGATGGTCGGGCGTGACCATAAGAGGAGGCACGCCAAATACCTGCGACGCGGTGAGCGTATGGATGTCGTCGTCGCGGCGGAAGGCTTCTACCAGCAATTTGTCTTTTGAAAAATGCGCCAGCAATCGCAACTCGATCTGCGAATAATCCGCTGCCAGCAGCACGTTTCCGGGCTCGGCAATGAATGCGGCGCGAATTTCGCGGCCTAGCTCGGTGCGAATCGGAATGTTCTGCAAATTGGGATTCGCGGAAGACAGCCTTCCTGTCGCCGTTCCGGTTTGTCCAAACGTCGTGTGAACGCGCCCGCTGCCGCTGCGAATCAGGGCGGGAAGCGTATCCACATACGTCGATCTCAGCTTGGTCAGCTGGCGGTAGTCAAGCACCAGGCGCGGAACTTCGTGTTCTTCAGCCAAGCCTTCGAGCACATCGACCGCCGTCGATATTTTCTTGCCTTTGCCATATTTCACCGGCATTGGAAGTGCAAGCTTGTTAAACAGCACGTCTCCCAGCTGCTTCGGCGAGTTGATGTTGAATTCCATTCCGCAGCGTTCGTAGATGTCGCGGGCTTTGGCATCCGCTTCCGACAGCAACTTCACCGACATCGCGCTCAGTACGGCGGTATCGATCTTCACGCCGGCGTCTTCCATGCGCGCGAGCACGGGAACGAGCGGAGCGTCGATCTCCTCGTAGACCTTCGTCAACCACTGATCGTCCACTTCCCTGCGCAGCAACGCCGCCAACCTGCCGGTCATATCGGCTGCTTCCGCGAGGTTGCCGCTCAGCTTCAGATTCAAGCTTCGTAATGCAATCTCGGCCAGAGAATGCGACGAGTAAGTTGGATTGAGGAGGTATGAGTACAGCATCGGGTCGTGTTGAATTCCCGACAGTGCAATTCCGATTTCCGAGAAATGGTGAAGAGCGGCCTTCCAGTCGTGGATGCTCTTGGGCGCAGACGGATCTTCAAGCAAGCTTTTCACGCGAACGGCGAG
>JBAVYO010000115.1:0-7811 GCA_049698855.1 Terriglobales bacterium | reverse complement strand
TGCTGACGGACTACTCTCAAAATAATTACCAAATTACAAATTGGAGTTTCTCATGCCCATCCGTTGGGACAAATTTACTGTTAAGGCGCAGGAAGCTGTCCAGCGCGCGAACGAGCTTGCTTCCGAGCACGGCAATCCCGAGCTCATGCCGATCCATTTGCTCGCGGCGCTTGTCGAGGATAAGGAAGGCATCGTTTCTCCAGTGCTCGAAAAAATCGGCATTGGGCCGCAGGCCGTGCTGGCCGAGATCTATCAGGAGATCGAAAAGCTACCCAAGGTCTCCGGGAGCGAAGCGAACCAGGCGGCCATGTCGCCGCAGATCAATCAGCTTCTCGAAAACTCGTTTAAAGAAGCCGACTCGTTCAAGGACGAATATGTCTCGACCGAGCATCTGTTGCTGGCGATCACCAGCCTGAAGCGCGAACGAAAGCAGGCCGACCCGGCGCAAGAACTTCTTGCGCGTCACGGTGCCACACATGACGCGATTCTCAAGGCGCTGACCGCTGTCCGTGGATCGCAGCGCATCACCGATCAGAATCCCGAAGCGAAATATCAGGCGCTTGAACGCTACGCGCGCGATCTGAACGAGCAGGCGCGCCGTGGCAAACTCGACCCGGTGATTGGACGCGATGAAGAAATCCGCCGCGTGGTGCAGGTGCTTTCGCGGCGCACGAAAAATAATCCCGTGCTCATCGGCGAGCCGGGAGTCGGCAAGACCGCCATCGTCGAAGGCCTTGCCCAGCGCATTGTTTCGGGCGATGTGCCCGAGGCGCTGAAGAACAAGCGCGTGGTCTCTCTCGACCTGGGAGCGATGCTGGCCGGAGCGAAATATCGCGGCGAGTTTGAAGACCGCCTCAAAGCCGTGCTGAAAGAAATCGAGGACGCGCAGGGCCAGATCATCCTTTTCATCGACGAGCTACACACTCTCGTCGGCGCTGGTGCATCCGAAGGCGCGATTGATGCGTCGAACATGCTGAAGCCCGCGCTCGCCCGCGGTGAGTTGCGCGCCATTGGCGCTACCACGCTGAACGAATACCGCAAGTACATTGAAAAAGATGCCGCGCTCGAACGCCGCTTTCAGATTGTTTTTGTCGGCGAGCCGAACGTCGAAGACACAATCACCATACTGCGCGGCCTGAAAGAAAAGTACGAAGTGCATCACGGCGTCCGCATTAAAGATTCGGCCATCGTCGCGGCAGCGACGCTTTCGCATCGCTACATCTCCGACCGCTTTCTGCCTGACAAGGCGATCGATCTGATCGACGAAGCGGCCGCGTCATTGCGCATCCAGATCGATTCCATGCCCACGGAGATCGATCAGCTGGAACGCCGCGCCACGCAGCTTGAAATTGAAAAGCAGGCGCTGAAGAAAGAAGACGACCGCAACTCACGCGAACGGCTGGCGCTGGTGGAAAAAGAGCTGGCTGGAATTCGAGAGCAGTCGAACGCGCTCAAGGCGAAATGGAAACTGGAAAAAGACGTGATCGCGAAAGCGCGCGCGCTGAAAGAAAAACTCGAACAGTTGAAAGTCGAAGAACAGGCCGAGGAGCGCAAGGGCAACCTGGAACGCGTGGCGCAGATTCGCTACGGGCTGATCCGCCAGACGGAAGAAGATCTGAAGAAGATCACCGCTGAGATGGAAGGGAAAGAACCCACCCTTCCGCAAAAAGCGCGGAAGGATGGGGCAGCCGCCGAGGCCACTCAATCGCAAAAGACGCGATTGGATGGGGCACCCGCGGGAGCGGACAAGAGTGTCCGCTCCACACAACCAAGGGCGCGGATGCTGAAAGAGGAAGTGGACGAAGAAGATGTTGCGCGCATCGTTTCCAAGTGGACGGGTATTCCGGTCTCGAAGATGCTCGAAGGCGAAGTGAAGAAGCTCGTTAACATGGAAGACCGGCTGCGGCTGCGCGTGATTGGACAGGACGAAGCGCTGGAGCGCGTATCAAATGCGATCCGGCGGTCGCGCGCGGGGCTCAGCGATCCCAAGCGGCCGATTGGATCGTTCATTTTTCTTGGACCGACGGGCGTTGGAAAGACGGAACTGGCACGGGCTTTGGCCGAATTCTTGTTCGATGACGAGAAGGCGCTGATCCGTATTGACATGTCCGAGTACATGGAGAAGCATGCTGTGTCGCGCCTGATCGGCGCACCTCCGGGATACGTCGGCTACGAAGAAGGCGGGCAGCTCACGGAGCAGGTGCGCCGCCATCCCTATGCGGTGGTGCTCTTCGACGAAATCGAAAAGGCGCATCCGGACGTGTTCAACGTGCTGCTGCAAATCATGGACGACGGCCGCCTCACCGATGGCAAGGGCCGCATGGTGGACTTCAAGAACACGATCATCATCATGACTTCGAACCTGGGGTCGTCGTATTTGCAGGGCGGCGAACCCCGGCCGGGGGCGGCCGGGGCCACGTGGTTCGAGGAGGCCTCGCGGCATGTAATGGAGGCGCTGCACGGGCACTTTAAGCCGGAGTTCCTCAATCGCGTGGATGATGTGATCATCTTCCGTCCGCTGGGCAAGGAGCAACTGGTGAAGATCGTCGACCTGCGACTGGAAGACCTGCGCCGCCTATTGGCCGACCGCAAGATTTCTCTCGAGCTGACGGACGCCGCGAAAGAACTGCTCTTTACCGAGGGCTACGATCCCAACTTCGGAGCGCGGCCGCTGAAGCGGGCGATCCAGAAGCTGGTGCAGGATCCGCTGGCGCGGAAGATTCTGGACGGCGAGGTGCTGCATGGCGATCACCTTATCGTCGATGCCGACAAGAAGGCGGGGAAGATGACGTTCAAGGTTAGCGAGCGGGTGGGAGAGAAAGAAGCGGCGGCGAAGACGTAACTCCGTTTGCCCAGGCCGGCAACAGGCCCGGAGTCGACTGTTTGCCTTCCGGGCGTCACCAGCGCGGCGGGCGAGTCGCCCGCCGGACAGCCGCCGGCGCTACGCAAATCATTCGCGGATTTCAGTAATGTGAACTCGGAGCGATAGCGACTCTAGTCTTTATTGCTGGATTGCCTGCTTTAGTTCGGGGTGGACTTGTTGATTTTGAATTTGCGTTGCGTTCCAACCGCCGCCCAGGGCTTTCACCAGAAATACAGAGGTGACCATCTGCTGGCCTAGTAACTGGGTCTCCAGTCGTTCGTTGGTCAACAGCGTCGACTGCGCGGTAATTACGTCGAGGTAGGTTGTAACTCCTCCTACATAGCGGTTGTTGGCGATGTCGAGCGCGCGCCGCGAGTCGTCGACGGCCACCTGCTGAGTTTTTGCGGCTTGATCCAGATATGCCAAGCCTGAAAGCCCATCTTCAACCTGCTGAAAGGCCTCGAGAACTAACTCGCGATAATTCGCAACCGACTGGTTGTAAGCCGCCTGCGCCGCAGCTAAGTTCGCTCGATTCTTGCCGCCATTGACGATGGGTTGCAGGATATCTCCACCCAAGGCCCAGATCGCGCTGGGCGCGTTCACCAGCGTGGCAATGTCGCGGCTCTGCCATCCGCCAGCCCCGCTCAAAGTTACATGCGGATAAAACGCAGCGGTCGCCAATCCTACCTGAGCATTTTGATAAGCCATCTGGCGCTCACTAGTGGCGATGTCGGGGCGGCGCTCCAATATCTCGGATGGAACTCCTAAAGGAACTGGCGGGGGCGCGGTATTAAAGGGCGCTTTGGCGAGAGTGAACGTGGACGCGGGCTTTCCCACCAGAACCGCGATGGCATGCTCGTATTGCGCACGCTGCTGTAAAACCAGCTGCAATTGCGCGGCGGTGGCATCGAGCAACGCGGCCTGCTGCGCCACCGCGAGTCCGGATGCAATGCCGCCTTCATGCTGATGGTTCACTAGGTCCATACCTTTTTGCTGGATTTGGACCGATGCGCGGACCACATCGGCCTCGCGGTCCAGTTCTCGCAGATTGAAGTAGTCGCCGGCGAGTTCGGCGGTCAACACCAGGCGAGTGTTTTCCAAATCGGCGGCGGTGGATTGCAGTGAAACGTTCGCCGCCTCCAGGCCTCGGCGCACGCTGCCGAACAAATCCGCTTCATAGCTGACGGAGAATGGGATGGTATAGGTGTACTCGGTGTCGGGCTTGACCACGGCAGGATTGGCGCTTTCGAGATCGCGGTTGCCGGAAAAGCGCTGCCGCTCGCCGCTGGGGTCCGCGCTGAGAGAAGGGAAGTATGCCGCGGATGCAATGCGAGCCAGCGAACGCGCCTGCAAGAGGCGGTCGCGAGCCGCGGTGAGGGACTGATTCGCCTGGAGCAGGTCCTGCTCCAGTTGGTCGAGGTCGGCGTCGTGATAGAGCTGCCACCAGGTTCCTTTCGGAATTGAATCTTTTGGAGCAGCCGTTTGCCACGGGCCTTCGCCCTTCCACGTGCCGGGTACTTGCGCGGTGGGACGCTTATAGTTTGGGCCGACGACACAGCCGGTCAAAAACACAACGGAGAGCAGCGCGCTCACGAATGCAGGTCGTACGGAATTTGTTTTCGATCGCATGGATAGGTGGTGCCGACACTCCTGTCCGCGCAATCTTATCGGCCACCGCGGGCACGCGGACAAGAGTGTCCGCGCCACACTAGACAAAATCCCCCTCATGAGTGGGCGCCTTGGCTCGGCGGGGCGACGTGAACCTGCTGGCCGGCTTCGAGCGAGTCCGAAGGATTGATGATGACCTGATCGCCGGCCTGTACGCCCTGGAGAATTTCGATCGTGTTGCCGAAATCCCGCCCAATCACGATGGAATGCAATTGCACTTTTCCGTCGGATCCGACCACCGCGGTCTGCGGGCCTTCGGCGCGGAATATCATCGCATTCACCGGAATCGTGATTCTGGGAACCGCGATCCCAATCGAAAAATGCACCTGGCCGAACGAGCCCGGCAGCAGCTTTCCATCTTTGTTGGGCACGTCGACTTCGGTGTTCAGAGTGCGCGTTCCCGTATCAATCGCGTCGGCGGTGCGCACAACCGTTCCCGTAAATTTCTGGCCGGGAAATTCCTGCAGCGTTACGGTGGCGTGCAGCCCCGCTTTCATGAGTGGGGCATAAGCCTGCGGCACACTCACGTACACACGCAGTGGATCGACACGCGCAAGATTGAACATCTGCGCGCCGGTCGAGGATCCCGCATTAATCAGCGCGCCAGGATCGACGGTGCGGCGGGTAATCACGCCGTCAAAAGGCGCATAGACATTCTTGAACGATTCCATTTGCTCGAGCCGGCGTACACTGGCATCGGCGGCCGCGAGGTTCGCCTTCGCCTGTTCGTAGCCGCTGGATAGCTGATCGGCCTCCTGCTGCGAAACGGAGTCCGTCTTGCGCAAATTCTCCCAGCGATCCGCGGAAATCTTCGCTATTCCCAACGCCGCTTTGATTTGTTCACGGCTGGCGCGAGCCTGAGAAAGCTCCTGATCGACTTCGGGAGTGTCGATGTTAGCCAGCAGTTCGCCCTTGTGAACGTGGCTCCCCATGTCCCTGTACCACTTCAAGAGATAGCCGTTGGTACGCGCGAATATAGGGGACTCTTCATAGGCCAGCAGATTGCCCGGAAGAATCAGCTCGTCGGTCGACGCTTCCATCTGCGGCTGGACGACCGCAACTGTTGGAATCGCGGCCGACTCAGTTTCCTTCGCGAGCGCGTCCGCCTCACTCTTTCGCGTCAGCAAGGTCACCGTGCCGGCCGTGATCAGCACGAGGAGCACGGCTCCAACCAGAATCTTGGCGCGGCTGGCGGGAGCGGGCGGAAGGTCGGGCGGGCGCTCGATCTGGGCGTGGACGCGAGCAGGCTGATCGGTGTCGGCGTCATGCCGCGGTATGGTAGGTTGTTCGACTGACATATCACGTCTCCAAAACTATTTCTCGCTCGCTTCTAACCGAGCATGCCGGCGGCCATGAATAATGGCAAACACGCTCGGCACAAAAAACAAAGTCGCTACTGTGGCAAAAAGCAAACCGCCAATCACGGCGCGGCCCAGTGGCGCATTCTGTTCGCCGCCTTCTCCAAATCCGAGCGCCATCGGCACCATGCCGATGATCATGGCGAGCGCCGTCATGATGACCGGCCGCATGCGCGTATAGCCGGCTTCAATCGCCGCTTGCAGCGGGGGTACGCCCATATCCATGCGGTCACGCGCGAATGAGACCATCAGAATCGAGTTAGCAGTCGCCACGCCCATGCACATGACCGCGCCCGTCAGCGACGGGACGCTGAGCGTGGTGCGCGTGATCAGCAGGAACCAGCAGATGCCGGCGAGCGCACCGGGCAGCGCGGTAATGATGATGAACGGATCGAGCCACGACTGAAAGTTCACCACAATAAGGAGATAGACGAGCACGATGGCGCCAAGTAAGCCGATGCCCAGACCAAAAAACGAGGAGCGCATCGTCTCCACCTGGCCGCGCACCACCATGGTTGTGCCGCGGGGCAGATGATCCTGAAAGGGCTTGAGCGTTTTCATGATGTCGGATGCAACGCCACCCAGGTCTCGGCCTTGCGTGCTCGCGTATACATCAATGACGGGCTGCACCGAGTAATGGCTCACCACAGCGGGCCGCGCGATAGGGGTCATCTGCACGAGGTTGCCGAGAACTTGCGGGCCAGCTGCGCTCGAGCTATTCACCGGCGTATTCATCAGGTCCTGAAGCGAAGTCATTTTGTACTGCGGCGACTGCACGGCGATGGAATAACTCACGCCGTTCTTGGGATTCAGCCAGAAATTCGGTGAAGTTTGAAAACTGCCGCTCAAGGTCACGAGCACGCTTTGCGCCACGTTCTGCGCGGTCAAACCGACCTGGTTGATGCGCGTGCGGTCCATGTCAAGGAAGAGCGTAGGCAAGCTCATCATTTGCTGCACGTGCACGTCGGCGGTTCCGGGAATCTCTTTAACTTTGTTCGCGATTCTTTGGCCGATGTCGTAACTCGAACGCATGTTCGCGCCCATGATCTGGATGTCGATGGGCGCAGGCAGACCGAAATTCAGGATCTGGGAAACGATGTCTGCGGGTTGGAAGAAAAATTCCACGCCGGGAAAACGCGAAGGCAGTTCGCGGCGCAACCGCCGTATGTACGTCGCGGTGGGATGATGATGCTCCGGGTTCAGCGAAATCAGAACTTCCGCGTCGTTGGTGCCGATGACGCCGGAATTGTTATAGGAGAGATTAATGCCGGAATAGGGCACGCCGATGTTGTCGAGCATCGTCTCCATTTCATTCTTGGGGATGGTGTCGCGCAGTACAGCCTCGACTTCGTCGCAGAGCTTTGCCGTCTCCTCGACGCGCAATCCGGGGCGCGCACGGAAATGCAGCCTAATCAAGCCAGCATCCACTTGCGGGAAAAAATCCTGCCCCAGGAGGAAGACGAGCCCTAGTGAGAGCACGCAGAAAATCACGAAGCAAACGGAGAAGAGGCGGCGGTTTTCGAGCGTGGTCTCAAGCATCTGCTGATAACCGGCGCGAAACTTGTCGAAGCCGCGCTCGAATCGGCGCTGGAATTTGGCGAAGACATTTGTCGGTTCGAGCGCGCGGTGCTCGTGCCCGCGCATGATAAACATCACCATGGTCGGAATCAAGGTTCGCGAGAGCAGGTAGGAGGCCAACATGGCGAAGCAGACTGCCTCCGCCATCGGCACGAATAAGAAGCGCGCGACGCCTGCGAGGAAGAACATGGGCACAAACACAATGCAGATACACAACGTGGAAACGAAGGCTGGGACCGCAATCTGCGATGCGCCGTCGAGTATGGCCTGCTTCATTTCCTTGCCCATGGCAAGGTTGCGCTCAATGTTTTCTATTTCGACGGTCGCATCGTCCACCAATATGC
>JBAVYO010000114.1:0-12693 GCA_049698855.1 Terriglobales bacterium | reverse complement strand
GGTCTGACCAACGACCTCACCGGATCGCCAACCCCGGGTGATAGACTTTATCACCTCGCCTACGCCGTGACGCATGTGGTTCAGATCACACGCTGGGGGCGAACGTTCCGAGTGGTGCGATAAGCGGCGGCTTGCAGGGAAAAACTCGCAAAAAAAAGAACGGGACAATCAGAGTGCCTCAAAGTAAAGAAATCGCCGATAACAAGACACAAAAGGAAACGCCGGTAGAATTCCTGAGGTCGCTGGCCGAGGGATTGGTCGTCGTTTTTTTTGTGATAACGTTCATCGCGCAAACATTCGCGATCCCTTCCGGGTCAATGGAGAACACTCTGCTCATTGGGGACCATTTATTGGTAAGCAAAGAGCAGTTCGCATCCGCCACGAAATGGATCGGGCCGCTGCTTCCCTACCGCACCCCGCAGCACGGCGACACTGTGGTTTTTATGTCTCCGGAGCAACCGGGGCTGATCCTGGTAAAGAGGATTATGGGGGTTCCGGGAGACTGCATTCACCTGCGCAATGGCGAAGTCTATCGCAACGGCGAAAAGTTGAGTGAGCCGTATGCGCAGCACACGGTAGGAAACGATGGCTCTTATTCCGACATGTACCGGGATAACTTCCCCTCAATCGCGCCGTCGATGATGGCGAATGTGAGAAACCAGCAGTGGCGGAACACGATGCCGCTTCACGTACAGGGCGACGACATTGTGGTGCCGGCGGACAGCTACTTCGCCATGGGCGACAACCGCGATAACAGCTATGACAGCCGCTACTTCGGGTTCGTACCCAAAGCAAACCTGATTGGGCATCCGGTGGTCGTCTACTGGTCTTTTGAAACATCGGAATACGGACAGGAGATGAGCGGATCGGAAAGGCTGCAGCGAGGCGCGGACACGATCCTTCACTTTTTCGACAGAACGCGCTGGTCGCGCACGATGCATTTGATTCGCTAGGACGGAAATCTCCAACACGGATAAGCAAAGTGGCCAAGGCAGAAAAAGAAGAAATCACGCCGCAAGAAAAACCGAAAGAAACCACGGTCGAGTTTCTGGCCTCGCTGGCCGGAGTGCTGGTTACCGGCCTGTTTATTATCACTTTTGTGCTGCAAGCGTTCGAAATTCCATCGAGTTCGATGGAGGACACGCTGCTGATCGGCGACCACGTCTTCGTGAACCGGGAGCAGTTCGCGCCGGCGACGCATTGGCTGGGACCACTGCTTCCCTACCGCGACATTCGCCAGGGCGATATCGTGGTTTTTCTCTCGCCGGAAGAGCGGGGATTGTTTGTGGTCAAGCGCATCATCGGCACTCCAGGCGACCGGATTCACCTGCGCGATGGCGTGGTCTATCGAAATGGGCAAAAGCTCGATGAGCCGTATGCGCTGCACAAAATCGCCGACTACAATCCCTACCGCGATAATTTTCCCGCACTGCCCCCGTCGGAGATGTACGGTGTCCACAACGAGGAGTGGATGCAAGGCTTTCGGTCGCACTTGGAAGGCGACGACATCGTTGTGCCGCCTAACAGTTACTTCGCCATGGGCGACAATCGCGATGTGAGTTATGACAGCCGTTATTGGGGTTTTATTCCCCGCCCGAACGTGATTGGGCGTCCAATGTTCATTTACTGGTCGTTTGTGACGCCTCCGGACCAGTACCAGATGCGCAGCGCGGCCGACCGCTTCGGGTTTTTGGCGCACATCATCATTCACTTTTTCGATGAGACACGCTGGTCGCGAACATTCCGGATTGTAAAGTGAACATTCTGCGCTCCAGGCTGGTATGGACGGTAACAATCGCGGTCCTCGCAGTCCTGTTTCTTTTCCGGCCAGGCGCTTTCCAACTGCATAATCGGATTAGCCGCTCCATAGGAAACGCGCTGAGTCGGCGCGTAACCATCGACAACGTGCGCCTGCACGCCCTGCCAAGGCCAGGTTTCGATCTCGAAGGACTGGTCATCTATGACGACCCCGCTTTCAGCGCCGAGCCGATGATTCGCGCGCAGGACGTTTTCGCCGCGATCCGCTTTCGTTCCCTGCTGCGCGGGCGGCTGGAAATTGCGACGCTGAGCGCGACCGAGCCAAGCATCAATATTGTGCGAAGCAGCGATGGGCGATGGAATCTGGCCAGTCTGATCGAACGCAACGCGCAAATTCCAGCAGCTCCCACACAAAAGGCCGGATCGGAACGAAGACCAGCCTTTCCGTATCTGGAAGCCAGCAATGCGCGTATCAATTTCAAAATTGGGCCGGAAAAAAAATCTTATGCGCTGGTTGATGCCGACGTGGCTCTTTGGCAGGATTCCGAAAATTCCTGGGGAGCGCGCATGAGGGCCCAACCGGTGCGCACCGACGTCAATCTTTCTGACACCGGCCAGATGCGGCTGGATGCGACATGGCAACGCGCCACCAGCCTGCGTGCGACACCCTTGCGCCTGATCGTTGTCTGGCAGAACGGGCAATTGGGGCAGATCACGAAGCTGCTGACCGGTAATGACCGTGGCTGGCGCGGCGGCGTTGATTTAACGGCAAATATGCACGGAACGCCAGAATCACTTGTGATCGAGAGCCAAGGCGCGATTCAAGGCTTTCGGCGCTACGACATTCTCGATAACCGTACCATACGTCTCGCTGCGCACTGCACCGGCCGCTATAACGCAGTGAAGGTCTCGTTGGCCGGCCTGCTTTGCGAGTCTCCGGTTGGCGGCGGGACGCTTCGGCTTAGCGGAGATGTTGGCGCGATGGCTGCACCACGAAGCTACGACGTGGCGCTCACAGCCCGGGACGTTCCTGTCGCCTCGGCGGTCGAGTTGGCGCACGAGGCAAAACAAAAACTGGCTGGCGATCTTACAGCGGACGGGTTGTTCAATGGCGAATTTCGCGCCGTCCGGAGCGCGTCTGGTCCCGCACAGTTCAGTGGCAGTGGCGAAGCACGCGAGGTGCGCCTGCGGTCGAACAATGGAAAGGATTCGATTGTTCTGAATAATGTGCCGTTGATTCTGGTGGAAAACGAGAGTTGCTGCCAGAGCCATCGTGTGCGGCCCGCGGGCATAAAAACTAACGCACGGCAAGACGAGATCGAGCCCCCGGACGCTCACCTGCGAATTGGCCCTGCGCTGGTGAGTGTGAACACGTCGGCCCCAGTCAGCGCCGGTGGTTGGGTGTCTATCAGTGACTACCGCTTTTTTTTGCGTGGCGATCTCGATCTCAAGAATCTGTCGCGGATCGAGAACACGTTTGGCGTGCCCGCTCTGCAACCTTTAGCTGAGGGCTCGGTCCGTTTGGATATGAGCATATCCGGTGCATGGCAGGGACTCGCGGCACCCAATGCACTGGGCACGGCACAACTGAAGAACGTTCGCGCGGAGGCGCGGGGCCTGAATATTCCGATTGAGATTGCAGCGGCGACGGTGACGCTTTCGCCTGACCGAACGGTGGTACAGCAGATTTCCGGGCACACGGGCGAAACACACTGGACCGGCTCCGTGAGCGCGCCGCGGCATTGTGCTCCGGGCTGTCTGTATGAATTCGATCTCGGGGCTGACCGGCTTTCCACTGGCGATCTAGCGGAGTGGTTTACGCCGCATCCAACCAAGCGTCCCTGGTATCGCATTCTCAGTTCTGGCGACGAGGCTTCGGGCAGGCAAGGTTCGGACGATCAGGGCTCGATCGCTCGCGGTAAGGAGCAGCGAGAACGAGGTTCAGGCGAACGAGATTCGGCTGAATCTGCCAACCGGTTCCCCCTGCTTGCGCTGATGGCGCACGGGAATTTGCGGGTTGCGCAACTCGCGATGAAGAAAGTCGTCGCTACACAGGTGATCACCGAGCTGTCGGCCGATCACGGCAGGATCAAGCTCGACCGGCTAAAGGGACAGCTCTTGCAAGGCACACATCAAGGCAACTGGACGATCGATGCGTCTTCATTTCCGATCAAATACCACGGGAACGGCATTCTGCAAAGCGTCTCTCTGGACCGGCTAAGCGCGCTGATGAACGATGCCTGGATTACAGGAAACGCCGATGGGACGTTCGATGTGAATACAAGCGGCGCGAATTTTCAGGACATGTTGACGAACTCGGACGGCAAGGTTCAGTTCTCTATGCGGAATGGAACGTTTGCTCGCGTTGCGCTGCCGGGCGCGGGTGCTCCGCTGCCGGTGTATCGCTTCAGCGGCAACCTGCGGTTGAAGGATGGCAAATGGCAACTATCCGCGGGCCGGCTTGAATCGCGCGATGGACTCTATCAGGTAACGGGAACAGCCTACCCGTCGAGCGGAATCAACTTCAACTTTACGCGCGGGGATGCACACTCGTGGAACCTGACTGGGACGATTGCAAAACCTCTCGCGACGCCCGCCAATCAAGAGATCAGCCGCACGGAACCGAATTCAAAAACTGCCGTCAAGCCGTAACAGCGAAAACCACGAGCACAAGCGTCTAGCTGATGCTCGAATCGTGGACGTTCCTCCGTGACGCACGCGGACGTCCGGTCAAGACACCGAGGAGAATCCAGGTTCCAAGAGCGAGCCATTCCCAACCGGAAAAATGGCCTGGCACAAATGGAAGGAATTTCATGAGTATCATCGCCAGGCTGACGAACACGCCAGCCAATGCGCAGAAGCGGGCGAGCGGTGCGGGTTTCATTCGCAAAAGGGCCGCGCAGACGGCGAACCATCCGATGGCGGAAGCCACCGAGCCGACCTCGCTGATGGGCACCAAAATCGCGCTGCCCAGAAACATGCACAGGGCGGTGGCAATTCCCGCCGCGACCACGGCGCTGGCAGGCGTCTGATTTTTCGGGTGAACAGTAGCCAGCCGATCGTCCAGTAACCCACGCCGAGCCATGGCGAACAGCAAACGGCTGGCGGCGACGAAGTTTCCATTGAAAACCTTAAATAGCGAGAGCAGTGCGGCGCTCAGGATGATGCTGACGATCCAGCGCGCACCGACAGCATGCTCGAATGCAACGGCGGTCATGAACGGTTCGTTGGTGAGTTGCCGCCAGGGAGCGACAAAGCCAACCGCGGCGATCACGATAATGTAGAACATAAATCCGACAACAATTGCGGCGAAGATGACGCCAGCAAATCCGCGCGTGCGAAACCCGGGATTGGCCTCTTCAGCGGCTTTGGTAACGGATTCGAAGCCGGTCATGAAATAAGGCACAATCTGAAGCACCAGCAGAATGGAAATAAACGGCGTGTGGGTAAACAACGGCGGAAAGTTGGCGGGCGATCCTCTGGCGACGCCAAGCGAGACAAAGATTATGAACAGCGCGAGCGTGCCAAAGGTAGTCCAGTTCTGGAAAGTGGCGCTGAGACGTACGCCGCGATAGTTGACAATCGTGACAAGCACGGTGAGGCCGAGTCCGATGACTAGATGCGACAGATAAACTGGCTTGCCGGCCACACTGTACAACTCAATGCGGTTGAGCCAGGGAAAAATGAAACCAGCCAGACGGCCGACAGCAACGGCTTCCCACGGGCAGACTATGAAATACGCGAGCATCATGATCCAGCCGGTGAAGAAGCTGACTGGCCGCGAGAAAACAGCGGCGGTATACGCGACTTCGCCCGCCGCGTCGGGCATGGCTGCGACTAATTTCGAATACACATAACCGATGGGAAGCAGGAGAATCCCGCCGATTGCGAAGCCGAGAATTCCGCCGAGAGGGCCCGCCGCGCGTGAGCCAGTCGTCCATGACGACCAGCCAGCCCACGCCAACCATCGTTCCCCAGCCAAGGGAAAAGTAATCCGTGAGCCGGAGCTTGCGGGCTAATCGAGTCATCGGGAGCGGCTCGGAGAACGGCGCTCCGCATTACGGCGGCGCGAACGAGCGCAGATCCGATGAGCGGAGTAATTTTTGGGGGACTCACACGGATTGATGGAAAAAGCGAAGGATTCGATTCCAGCCGAACAGCGCGTTCTCATGCGGGCGAATTATAAAGCATCGCACCACAAGCAGCGTCAGAGCCGTGGTTCCGGCCTTACGCAAGCGCAAAGCGCGGAGGACACGCGGCCGGCTGAAGGATGCTCAGCGCATCCTTCAGCGACGAAATTTCGAAAACAGAGGTCAGGTGCGTTGCTTCGAGCAGACGGCGGAAAAAGACTGGCGGATCGACCAGTTTGAGCCGCGCAGAATTCTGCGCCGTCCAGCGGCGCACCAGCAGCAGCGTTCCCAAGCCTCCGGCATCGAGTTGCTGGATATCGGAAAGATCAAGCACAAGAACACGGAGGCGATCCAGTTGTTCGATCCGGCGCCGGAATTGGTCCAGTTCGGCTCCGCGCACCATCCGCCCGGAACATTGCACAACGGCCACATCTTCTATGCGTTCGACTTGGTATTGAAGTTCCATACATTTGTTCATACGAACCAGCCTTCGGAAAGGTTCCGTAATTTCTGTCTTCCTGATAGACGTGGCAGGGCGGCAAAGGTCAACAATCCGCAGCTGGAGTTTGGGCCGAGGATGAACCGAGGATTGACCGGCAAGAATTGCCCGGGAAGGAAGGTGCGCACCGCACACGTCGGCGGATCACATTCAACGGCTACAGGCCAGCTTCAATCCGCGATCTTGGGTCGAGAAAATCGCGCAACGCATCGCCGATGAAATTAAATGCCAGCACGGCGAACATTACCGTCACGGCCGGAAAAATCACGACATGAGGAGCGTCAAACAAGTGCGAGCGTGCGTCGTTCAACATCGATCCCCAGCTCGCCGTTGGAGGCGGAACGCCGAGTCCCAGGAAGCTCATCGTTGCCTCCGCGAGCACTGCGCCCGCCATGCCGATTGCCGCCTGCACGATCACCGGCTGGATGATATTCGGAAGAATGTGCGTAAGGACGATGCGGAAATCGCCAGCCCCAAGCGCGCGCGCGGCTTCGACGAATTCCCGTTCGCTAACGGCCAATACCTGGGCGCGGACCAGGCGAGCGTAACCGACCCATCCGCCCAATGACAGCGCGAGAATGAGATTGAATACTCCCGGTCCGCGAAAAGCCACGAATGCGATCGCGATCAATATCCCCGGAAAAGAAAGAAACGCATTCATCAGAACAATGTTCACGAAGCGGTCGATCGCTCCGCCGTAGTATCCGGCGAGCGAGCCTATGATGAGGCCAAGGAAGAGCGACCCAGCCACAACACTCGAACCGACCAACATCGAAATCCGTGCGCCCCAAATAAGGCGGGACAGGATGTCACGTCCGAGTTCGTCGGTGCCGCAAACATGTTGGGCAGAGGGCGGATCGAGCCGGGTTGGAAGATCGATCCGCGCAGCATCGTACGGAGCGATTTGAGGGGCGAAAAGCGCGCACCCAACGAATAGCGCAATCAGCACAACTCCGATGGCTGCCAGGAGATTATGACGAGCGAGGAGGACACTGCCACTCATTTGCCAGCTGCGAGATGCTAATGGCGAGTTCGTGGACATTTCCGGTTAGGATAGTGCCTGTTCCTGGGATCTATTCCTGGATGGGGGCTATTACATCGTGAATTAGGCGTCGGCGCAAGTTCGGAAGCCGGTCCCCGATAGCATCGAAAGACGGTTTTGGAGCCTTCATTTCGAGCCGCCTAAATTCGCGGGAAAACGCAAAAACGCAAGCTGCTTTCTTGACAGGCGAGCGAAAATACGTCAATATTCATACGTTTTAATAAATAGTTTCATTGGCTGAGTTTTGGTATTATAAACATACCGGTTTTCCGGGAAGAAGGGCGGAATCATGCTGGGCGCGGTTGATATTGGCGGCACCAAGATTGCGGCCGGAGCCGTCGACGAGGCGGGCCACGTTGTGGCCAAAAACGAATGCTCCACGGAGGCGAATCGCGGGTTCGACGATGCGATGCGGCGGGTCGCTTCCCTGCTCCGCCAGTCCGCGGAGAAAACGGGTGGCAAGCTGCAAGGCATTGGAATCGGTTGCGCCGGACCGCTCGATAGCATGACTGGCGTGGTTGGGAACGCGAACAATTTGCAGGGGTGGGAAGGCGGTAATCCCGTCAAAATCTTGTCGCGGGAATTCGGTATACCGGTGGCGCTCGAAAACGATGCGAACGCGGCGGCGCTGGGTGAATTACGCTGGGGAGCCGGGAGTCAAGAATCACGATTTCTCTATGTGACCGTAGGAACCGGCATTGGCGTAAGCGTGATTCTGGATGGCAAGGTTTATCGCGGTTCGGGCGGATACCATCCGGAAATTGGGCACCACATTCTGGACCCCGCAGGGCCGCCTTGCACGTGCGGCGTTCGCGGCTGCTGGGAAAGTTTGGCTGCTGGGCCGGCGATGACAGCCTGGTTAAAGGAGAATTCGCCCGCGAACTACACCGGAGATCTCAGTGCCGGGCAAATTTGCGCTCGCGCACGGGGTTCCGATGAATGGGCTCAACGCGCGGTGGAGCGGGAGAGTTACTATTTGGGCTTGGGCTTGGCGAATCTCATCACTATATTCGCTCCCGACGCCATTGTGCTGGGCGGCAGCGTAATGAAGAGTGCCCATCTTTTCCTGGATCGAATGCATGAAGTAATCCGGCAGAATTGCAAGCTGGTCCCGGTCGACCGAGTCGACATACGCGTGGCGTCTTTGGGAACAGACGTAGGCTTGATTGGCGCGGCCGAAGTTTGGCGCAATCGCTTCGAAACGGAACGGAGGTAAAGGTGGAGACGCGTACGGAAACGATCATAGAGGGACAGTATCTTCGCGACATCCTAGATCAGCCGCGTGCCCTGACGGCAACGCTAGCGAATCTGGAGATCCCGAAGGAACTGAGTGTAGCAGCGCAACGATTGCGGAAAGGCGAGTTCAAACGCATAGTGCTGACGGGGATGGGGGCGTCGTTTCACGCTCTATATCCGACATTTCTGCGACTCAATGCTGCCGGCTATACCGGGTATGCTATCGACACGTCGGAACTGGTTTACTCCCTGAGCTGCTGGCTCGCGCCGGACACGCTCATCATCGCAGTTTCCCAATCGGGCGAAAGCGGGGAAGTCGTCCGGCTGCTTGAGAACAATCGCGGACGGGCGAGCGTTGTGGGCGTAACCAATGCGGCGGACAGCAGTTTGGCGTTGCAGGCGAATGCTTCGATCATAACCATGGCAGGGCCGGAATTCTCCGTCTCCTGCAAGACCTATGTGACGGCCTTAATGGCATTGCACCTGATTGGAGAATTTCTATGTGGCGGCGATGCCTCGCTGGCGCGCGAGGAACTGGCGCAAGTCGTGCGCGCGACCGCATCGTACCTGAACGCATGGAAAGAACACGTGTTGGAAATGAGTTCGGAACTCGACACAATCCGCACTTTCTTCCTTCTCGGGCGTGGGCCGTCTTTGGCAGCCTGCGGTGACGGAGCTCTTATCGTCAAAGAATCCGTGCGGCTTCACGCCGAAGGCATGAGCGGCGCGGCCTTTCGTCACGGCCCGCTCGAGATGGTCGACGATCGTACGTGCGCTGTCGTTTTTGCTGGAGAGGAAAACACGCGGGCTTTGCAGGCCAGGCTCTACGACGACGTGCGAAAAGCTAGAGGCAAAGCTTTCTGGATTGCCGAGAATGCGCGCCCCGGACCGTGGAATCTTCCCACAACGCCCGCGAGCGTGCGCCACATCCTGGAGATTTTGCCCTTGCAGATGATGACGCTGGCGCTGGCCGCGGAAGCCGGTATTGAAGCGGGCCGGTTTGCCCGTATCTCGAAGGTTACCACAACGGAATAGATCTGAAACACGTGGGTATTCAAAATGCTGACTATCATTAGTCGTACTGACGGCGGCGATCGCTCAACGAATCGCTCGCTCGGCCTGTTGCAGTTGGTCCCACCCTCGCTCCGTTTTGTGTTCTTTCTTTCCGCCATTCTCTTTTTGACGCTTCCCTGTCTGGCGGCTGAAACGAACCGGATCGACCCGCCCGCGAAAATGCCCCTCGCCGACAACTGGCAGCTTCAATCGTCATGCCAGGTCAAAGCGACCGGCGGGCAGATATCGATGCCCGAGTTCCCGACAGGCGGGTGGCATAAAACCGCGGTGCCGACAACAGTTGTCGCGGCCTTGGTTGCCGACGGCACATACCCGGACCCTTATTGGGGATTGAACTTGAAATCCTTGCCCGGCATGGATTACAAATCCAAGTCCACAACCATCTTCGCAAATATACCCATGCCCGCGGACAGCCCTTTTCGCTGCTCATGGTGGTTTCGGACCGAGTTTGACGCTAGCGCGGCAGCGGGCGAGCACAAATGGCTGCACTTCGATGGCATCAACTACCGCGCCAATGTCTGGCTCAATGGCAATAAGGTCGGCAATGCAGACGACATCGCGGGCATGATGCGGATGTTTGAGTTCGATGTCACCGAACATTTAAAACAAGGGCGCAATGCTCTGGCTGTTGAAGTATTTGCTCCCGAGACGAGCGACTTAGCCATGACTTGGGTCGATTGGAACCCTACTCCACCCGACAAAGACATGGGCTTATGGAAAGACGTCTATCTGACTTCGAGTGGCGACGTTGTCTTGCGCCATCCTTTTGTGCGTTCTGCGTTAGAAAACGATTACACGACTGCGGCTCTCACCGTCACCGCCGATTTGCGCAACCTTCAGCCGCACGCGGCCACCAGCACCGTGACCGCGGAGATTGACGGCATCACCGTGAGTCAGATCGTTCAGTTGGCGAGTTCGGAATCGAAAACCGTGGTTTTCGCTCCCGAACATTATCCTCAGCTTCGCCTCAATCATCCGCGCCTGTGGTGGCCCTACCAGATGGGGACACCGGAACTTTACACAGCGAAAATCACGGTCGAATCCGACGGCCGAGTATCCGACAGCTCGCAAGCGACTTTTGGCATCCGGGAAGTCAGATCGCAGATGACTTCAAAAGGCCACCGGC
This sequence comes from Terriglobales bacterium, assembly GCA_049698855.1. Lineage (GTDB taxonomy): Bacteria > Acidobacteriota > Terriglobia > Terriglobales > Acidobacteriaceae > Acidiflorens. The sequence goes on along the minus strand of JBAVYO010000114.1, from coordinate 1,828 downwards.
TATTCACAGTAAACGGACACAAAATATTGATCCGCGGGGCAGCATGGGCTCCGGATATGCTGTTGCGATGGTCGCCGGAACGTGCGGAAACCGCCATCGCTTACGTGCGCGGCATGAACTTGAACGCAATCCGCATGGAAGGACGGATGGAGCGCGACGAGTTCTTCGATATGGCCGATCGGCAAGGCGTTCTCATTATGCCGGGCTGGACGTGCTGCGATTTTTGGGAAAAGTGGAGTAAATGGACGCCCGAGACGACCAGGATCGCTACCGCATCACTGTTCGATCAAGCGCGGCGCCTGCGAAACCATCCCAGCGCCTTCGTTTGGCTCTACGGCAGTGACAACCCGCCTCCTGCCAAAATCGAAGAACTGTACTTGAAGGTGCTGGGGGACGCGCAGTGGCCAAATCCGTCGATTTCATCCGCTTCGGGAGACCCGACAAAGGTAACCGGGCCTTCGGGCGTAAAAATGACCGGTCCCTATGACTATGTACCTCCAAGTTACTGGCTTGCTGACAAACACGCGGGCGGAGCATTCGGTTTCAATACCGAAACCAGTCCCGGGCCAGTGATCCCAACGCTGGAGAGCTTGAAGCGATTCATCCCGTCCGATCACCTTTGGCCGGTTGACACTTATTGGAACTACCACGCGGGGCTTGAGCGCTTCACGGATATCAGCAAATTCACAACCGGCATGGACAAACGATATGGCAAAGCGGAAAACCTGGGGGATTTTCTCCGCAAATCGCAGGCGATGAACTACGAGGCCGAGCGCGCCATGTTTGAGGCCTATGGCCGCAACAAATATGAGGCGACTGGCGTCATTCAGTGGATGCTGAATAACGCGTGGCCGTCGGTTATCTGGCATTTATACGACTACTATCTTGTACCGGCGGGCGCCTACTTTGGGTCACAGAAGGCTTGCGAGCAACTACACGTTCAGTACTCTTACGACGATAACTCGGTTGCCGTGGTCAATGGTTACGGGCGCGATTTTTCGGCCGTTCGCGTTCACGCGGCCATCTATGATATCGACGCAAAACAGAAAGCATCGCAAGACGCCACGATAGACATCGCCGCCGACAGCAGTGTGGCTGCGTTCAAACTGCCACCCGTAAAGGACATTTCGCCGGCTTATTTCCTCAAACTGCAGCTACAGGACTCCGCAGGGAAATTAGTCAGCGATAACTTCTACTGGCTCTCCATCAAACCCGACATCCCTAATTGGGCACACCAGGAGGATACTGTGTACACTCCGCAGACCTCCTATGCCGATTTGCGTGGGTTGAATACGCTGCCGCCGGTAAAACTCGGCGTTCGCGGCACACTTACTGCCGAGGACAAGGATGGATTAGTTCACGCTGTGATTGAGAATCCGAATTCCAGTCTGGCGTTTATGGTGCATCTGCGAGTGGCCCGAGCGAGCGATGGAGCGGACGTAGTCCCCATCTTCTGGGACGATAACTACGTTTCGCTTTTGCCGGGCGAACGCCGCGAACTCAACGCGCACTTTGAGTCTGCCAAAAACGGGGGCGGCGACGGCATAGTGCTAGCAATCGATGGCTGGAACGTTGTGGCCGATAGCTTGCCGCTCGCAGGGGAACCTGGACGTTGATCTGTTGTTGACGAGTCGCCTTACAAAGCGTGGGGTAAAACCCACGTCTTTCGACATTCTAGCGTACCGTTTCGTCACCTACCTCTTAACAAAGTGTTTCTCGGAGCGCTTCCCAAGAGAAACAGCTATTATAGGAACGAGTTGCCCCCGGCTCAAATAAGGGTTGATTGGTCTGTAAACACCGCTCCCGAACACTGGCTACTGGAGTGGGT
>JBAVYO010000113.1:0-9501 GCA_049698855.1 Terriglobales bacterium | reverse complement strand
AAAGTGGGGATCCTGGCGTAGCGGGAAAAACCTGTTAGCGGCCACAGGAGGCGACGGTTTTGGGATGAGGCCGCGCCCCTTCCCAAAGCCACCGTGAATCGAGTTTTGCCGCAGCCTAGCGGGCGAGGGCGATGTGCTGAGCGTTCTTGACGGCGCGCATGTATTGGGCGCGTTCGAAGGCCGAAGGATCGGCACTGCGCATCTGGCACATGCTGCCTTTCATTTGCTGGACGGATTCGTACTCATGCGCTTCCATCCATTGACGGACGCCTTTTTCGATGGTGCGAAGGTGATTGATGCCGTTGCGGAGAAGAGTGGAGCAGAGCATGGTGACATCGGCTCCGACCATGAGCAGCTTAATAACGTCTTCGGCCCCGTGAATGCCGCTGGTGGCCGCGAGCGAGGCCTTGACGCGGCCGCGGAGGATGCCAATCCATGTAAGTGGAAGGCGCATGGCTTGCGGCGTGCTTAAGAGCACATGGGGAGCGAGTTCCAGGGTTTCGAGATCGATATCGGGCTGATAGAAGCGGTTGAAGAGAACCAGGCCGTCGGTGCCGGTGGCGTCGATGCGTTGCGCCATGTTGACGAAGTTGGTGAAAAAGGGACTGAGCTTGATGGCGACAGGAATATGGACGGCGCTTTTGACGGCCTCAATGATGTCGAGGTAGTGCCGCTCGACTTCGGCGGAGGTCATGTTGGGATCGGTGACGATCCAGTAGATGTTGCACTCGAGAGCATCGGCGCCGGCCTCTTCAATTTGGGTGGCGTATTGAATCCATCCGCCGACGGAGGTGCCGTTGAGGCTGGCGATGATGGGGATGTTGACGGCGTCCTTGGTCTTGCGGATATGGTCGAGATAGTCGTCGGGGCCCAGGTGGAATTCGGACGGCTGAGGAAAGTAACTCAGGCTTTCGGGGAAGCTTTCGGTGCCTTCGGTGAGATAGTAGTCGAGTTCGAGGCTTTCCCGGCGGAGCTGCTCTTCAAAAAGGGAATAGAGAACGACGGCGGATGCGCCGGCGTCTTCGAGTTGGCGGATGGAGGAGATTTCCTGCGAAAGCGGTGAGGCGGAAGCGACGATGGGAGTGCGAAGTTGAAGTCCGAGATAGTGTGTCGTGAGGTCGAGCATTTTCTTTTCTCCGCGGCGAAGCTTATGCCATCGCCGTTACCTCAGCGGCTAAAGCCGCTTTCTTATAAAGCTTTGTACCGCAGCGCTGAAGCGCTGCGCCACCCAAAAGCAGAATCGGAATCTACTCGCAGCTCGAACTCCAGTGCTTGCTCGAAGCTCGAAGCTCGTAGCTCGCAGCTTACTTGACCACTAGATCTGGCTTGGGCGTCATCTGCCTTGAAGCCAGATACTCGTAGAACTTGAAGCGCACCTCGGCGTCGTGCTGGGCTTCGGCCCAGAGAACTTTGGCGTGTTCGGGATTGCTCTTGGTCAGCATCTTGAAGCGCGTTTCCATTTGCATGAAGTCCTGCACTTTGCGCGTGGGCGTGCGCGAGTCGAGCAGCAGCGGATTCTCTCCCGCAGCGGCGCGGTCGGGATTGTAGCGGTAGAGCAACCACTCGCCGGAATCGACGGCGGCTTTCTGATCATGCATGCCAGTGGTCATGTCGATGCCGTGGGCGATGCAGTGAGCGTAAGCGATGATGATGCTGGGGCCATCGTAGGCTTCGGCTTCGAGGAAAGCCTTGAGCGTGTGCTCGTCCTTGGCGCCCATGGCCACGCTGGCGACGTAAACACTGCCGTAGGCCATGGCCATCATGCCGAGATCTTTCTTGCCTCCGGGTTTGCCACCGGCGGCGAACTTGGCGACCGCACCACGCGGCGTGGATTTCGAGGACTGGCCTCCGGTGTTGGAGTAGACCTCGGTATCGAGCACGAGCAGGTTGACGTTCTTGCCGCTGGCGATGACGTGATCGAGACCGCCGTATCCGATGTCATAGGCCCAGCCATCGCCGCCGACGATCCAAACGCTCTTTTTGACGAGCATGTCGGCGAGCTGGAGGAGCTGCTTCGCGTCCGGCGTGTTCGCATTTTTCAGCTTGTCTTTCAGTTCGACGACGCGCAGGCGCTGATCGTAGATGTCGGACTCGTCTTTTTGCGGCGAGTTGAGGAGGGCATTGACGAGTTCGTCGCCGAGCAGGCCGTTGCAGCGTTTGACCAGTTCGCGGGCGAATTCGGTTTGCTTGTCGATGGAGAGGCGGAAGCCGAGGCCAAATTCGGCATTGTCTTCGAAGAGTGAGTTCGACCAGACGGGGCCACGGCCGTCGGCGTTCTTGGACCAGGGCGTGGTTGGCAGATTGCCGCCGTAGATCGAAGAGCAGCCGGTGGCATTGGCGATGAGAGCGCGATCTCCGAAGAGCTGCGACATGAGCTTGAGATATGGTGTTTCGCCGCAACCGGAGCAAGCTCCGGAGAACTCGAATAGCGGCTCTTGGATTTGCTGCGAGCGGATCGTGCCGACTTTAATCTTGCGACGGTCGAGTTCGGGAATGTTGAGAAAGAAATTCCAGTTGTCGCGTTCAGGGACACGGAGCGGGGGTTGCGGCACCATGTTGATGGCCTTGAGACGCGTTTCCTGCTTGTTCTTCACCGGGCAGACATCAACGCAGATGGCGCAGCCAGTGCAGTCTTCGGGTGCGACCTGGATGGTGTATTTCTGGCCGGCGAATTCTCTATCGCGGGCGTCGGTGGACTTGAAAGTTGCGGGCGCATTGGCGAGTTCCTTCGAATCGTAGACCTTGATGCGGATGACCGAGTGCGGACAAACCATGGCGCACTTGCCGCACTGGATGCAGATATTCGTATCCCACACGGGGATTTCGAGAGCGAGATTGCGCTTCTCCCACTTGGCGGTGCCGGTGGGGAAAGTGCCGTCGATAGGGAAGGCGCTGACGGGGAGTTCGTCGCCGCGATTTTCGTAGATCACCCCGAGAACGTTGCGGTCGAAGGCGGGCGCTGAAGTGGGAAAGGGCTCGGGGATCTCGATGGCGCTCGTCACCTGCGTCGGGACCTTTACTTCATGCAGATGGGCGAGGGTTTCGTCGACGGCGAGCATGTTCTTCTTGACGACGTCTTCGCCTTTGCGTCCGTAGGTATCGCGGATGGACTTGCGGATGGCTTCGATGGCTTCGTCGCGGGGAAGAATCTTGGAAATGGCGAAGAAGCAGACTTGAAGAATCGTGTTCATGCGGCTGCCCATGCCGGTATCACGGGCGACGCTGTAGGCGTCGATGACAAACAGGCGCGCTTTCTTGGCGATGAGCTGCTGCTGCACGGTGCGGGGGAGCTTGTCCCAGGTTTCATCGGCACTAAACGGGCTGTTGAGGAGGAAAGTGCCGCCATCGACGAGCGCGCTGAGCATGTCGTAGCGATCGAGGAAGATCCATTGGTGGCAGGCTACGAAGTTGGCTTTGGAGACGAGATAGGTAGAGTGAATGGGATTCGGACCGAAGCGCAGGTGCGAGGTGGTTACCGCGCCGGATTTCTTTGAGTCGTAGACGAAATAGCCCTGGCCGTAATTGGGAGTATTTTCGCCGATAATTTTGATGGAGTTTTTATTTGCGCCTACGGTGCCGTCAGCGCCGAGTCCGTAGAACTGGGCGCGGACGACCGAGTCCGGCTCAGTGGAGAAAGTTGGATCGTAACTCAGGCTGGTGTGGCCGAGATCGTCGTTGATGCCGACGGTGAAGTGCGTCTTCGGTTCCGCCTGGTTCAGATTGTCATAGACCGCTTTTACCATGGCGGGAGTGAATTCTTTTGACGACAGGCCGTAGCGGCCGCCGATGATTTCCACGGCGGAGCGTTTGGACTCGTGCAGGGCGTTGACGATGTCGAGATAAAGAGGCTCGCCGGCCGCGCCCGCTTCCTTGCAGCGATCGAGGACGGCGATCTTCTTTACCGATGCGGGCAGAGCTGCAGCGAAATGCTTGACTGAGAACGGGCGATAGAGGCGGACTTTAAGCAGTCCGACCTTTTCGCCGCGAGCGTTGAGGGCTTCGACGGTTTCGTGAGCGGCTTCGGCTCCGGAACCCATCATTACTATGACGCGCTCGGCGTCGGGTGCGCCGACGTAATCGAAAAGATGATAGGAGCGGCCGACCAGCTTCGCGAACTTATCCATTACCGACTGCACTTTTTCAGGGGCCGAGTCGTAGATGGGATTGATGGTCTCGCGCATCTGGAAAAAGACGTCGGGATTCTGCGCCGTGCCGCGCAGGACGGGGTGGTCGGGAGACAGAGCGCGCTGGCGATGCTCGAACACGCGATCCATATTGATCATGACGCGGAGATCGTCATCATTGAGGATTTCAATCTTGTTGACTTCGTGCGAAGTGCGGAAGCCGTCGAAGAAATGCAGGAAAGGGATGCGGGTCTCGAGGGTAGCGGAGTGGGCGATCAGCGCGAGATCCATGGCTTCCTGAACCGAATTTGAGGAGAGCATGGCGTAGCCGGTGGTGCGGCAGAACATGACGTCGCTGTGGTCGCCGAAGATGGAAAGAGCATGGGTGGCGATGGTGCGCGCGGAAACATGAAACGTCGTGGGCGTAAGCTCGCCGGCGATTTTATTCATGTTGGGGATCATAAGTAGTAACCCCTGCGAAGCCGTAAAGGTGGTGGCGAGAGCGCCTGTCTGGAGAGCGCCGTGGATGGCACCGGCGGCTCCGCCTTCACTCTGCATCTCGGTAACTTGGGGGACGGATCCCCAGATATTGAGGCGTCCCTCGGAGGCCCATTGGTCGGCCCACTCGCCCATGTTGGACGAGGGCGTAATGGGATAGATGGCGATGACTTCATTGACGCGGTAGGCGACGCTGGCAACCGCTTCGTTGCCATCCATGGTCTTGAACTTGCGCATCTTGAATCTCCTCTTTCGGCCGGTAGCGGCTGTGCAAGCGGGCAGGAAAATGTTCGGATGTCGACCCCACCCCAGGACAGCAATCACTGCCTGTGTCACCACTATGCCGGATAAAGCGAAGCTCAGTGGCGACATGGGTCACTGGGAATTGTGATGGCGGTCACAAGGGGCAAGGGCGGGGTTGGAAGTGGGGTTTTCAACCGGGGCCTCCAGGAACCGGGGCTAGGGTAATCACTGTAGATAGTGATTTGGGTCACATTCATGGACACAAGCCGTAGTACAATTCGCCCCCGACTCCCGGTTGCAATTTGGCGAACGAGTTAGTGGTCCGGGAAAATGCGGTCCAAAGCAGCTCAGCTTTGCACAAATGAGGAGGAAGGGATGCAATTTCAGTGCAAGATTTTCGGCAGCATGGTTGTGTTGAGTCTTGCGTTATTTACGGCAGCGGCATTCTGCGAAGACATGCCTGCTTCCGCGACGGCAGCGCAGACAGACACGGTGGCGGCGGGCGATCCGCTGTTGCAATTGCTCGTCTCCAAGGGAGTGCTTAATGCCGAGGAGGCGAAATCTCTGGTGGGAACCCCGGCGGAACAAAGGGCGAAGCTGCTGGCACTATTGCGGCAGAAGGGGATTTTGAGCGCGTCGGATTATGAAGATCTGACCACGCCGCCGGCTTCGGCACAAGTGGCTCCGAACCTGGTGGCATCGACGACGCCGATTTTGCCGGCGGCGGTAATGCAGAAGGAACCGGGACCGGTCATCGTTCCGCCGCCTGTCACAGCGCCCACGGTAGTGCCGGCGGTCTCGCCGCTGCGTGTATTGCCGGTCGACCCGCCAAAGAAAGACGGGTTGAATGCGGCATTCAAAATGGGACCGGTGAAAATGACGCCGTATGGCTTCCTAAAGGCCACTGGCGTCTACGACACCAGCAACCCCAACGGCGACGATATGCCGTTCCCGGGGTTGTTTCTGGGAACAACTTCGATTCTGAGCACGGGCCCGACGGAGGATCCGGAATTCCATCTGAAGGCGCGCTCTTCGCGTATTGGAGCCAATTTCGAGTGGCCGGATATGTCTCCGAAAGTGACACTGACGGGACGCATCGAAGCCGACTTTGAAGGCAACTTTAGCGAAGTCGATAACCGCGACGTTTCGTCGATTCGAAGCAGCAGTTTGTCATTCCGCCAAGCCTGGGTACGTATGGATTACGCGGCCAGCGATAAGACGGATGTCTACTTCGAAGGCGGGCAGGACTGGACGCTGTTCGGGTCAAGCGTGCTGCCAAATCTGCTGGAAACGACGGCGTTGGGCTACTGGTATGGCGATATCTACGAGCGCTCGCCGCAGTTCCAGTTCGGATTAGTGCAAAAGGTGGGCGATTCATCGCGCAACTTCAAGATCGCCCCGACGTTTGCGATCATGATGCCGAGCACAGGGCAGATTGAAAAGCTCGGTGATTTGGGACTTCAAGGGCAGATCGGACAAGGCGAACGCGAAGGCGCCGATTCCGGCCGTCCGGAATTTGAAGGAAGACTGGCCTTGCAGGCGCAGCTCGACAAAGCGCCCGCGGTTGCACCGGCGCAGATTTTCTGGAGCGGCTTCCGGGGCAAGCGCACTTCGATCGTTCCGGGCTCGGCAATGTCTACGGGGCCTGCAGCGTATGAGGCTGCATTCCCGAACGGTTTCACCACCTCCAGCAAGATGTACGGAAACCAGCTTGGCATTCAACTGCCAACCCGGTGGTTCACGCTGGTGGCGAGCGCCTATCGTGGTGGCGACCTGCGTTTCTTCTTCGGCGGCCAAGTCAATACGTTCTTCACCGACCTGGGAGGGCTGTCGAACGGAGTTACGTATGTTCCGCTCGATGGCGTGGTTGATGCTTCCGGCACACCGCAGCTGGCGTGCAACGGAACGTGGAACGCGGGAACGGGAACCTGCTCCGGCAGTATTGTGGTTGCTCCACAAAGGCCAATTCGAGCCTTTGGCGGATTCGTCAACCTTGGATTACCGTTATCGCGGTGGTTCAACGCGAATCCGAAAGGCCACAACGCCGGTTGGCAGCTGTATTTCGACATAGGGAAGGACCAGGTCGTGCACCGAGATCTGACAAATGCTTTCCTTACCGGCGAAGGAGCGTTGCCGCTCTTGATGGGCAAGATGGGCGCGTTGACCCTTTACTACAAATACAACCCTTACATCTCGTTCGGCTTCGAGCAGTCGATTTATGCCACGCGTCTCGATCCCGGGGTGAGTGGCCTCAACTACATGATTGCAGGAAGTCCAAGTAACGAATGGCAAGATCACCGGACGGAGTTCGGACCGATCTTTACATTCTAAACGAATCCCCGACTCCAGCGGGCCGCTTGCGGGCCTGCTGGGGACGGGACTTGACTATGTGGCCAGCGCACGCCAGGAATGCGGCCGGCGCTGGCCGATCACAATCCAAGTCTTGCGCCATGCCTTGTTGCGCGGGACGGGTTTCGGGATCACAATGTAGCGGTTCTGCGGGCCTTCTCTGGCAACCGGGCCTGTGGCATGGGGAGTGAAGCCGTTAAGTTCGCTGCGATCGAGGAGTTGTAGGCATGAGTAAGTTCGGAGTGACCCGATATGCGGCAATTCTCTTTGTCGCAGCTGTCTTTGCGAATGCCGCTTCGCGTAACAGCGAAATGCGGATCAAGGTGCTGGATTCGGAGACTCATTCGGCGGGTCTTCAAGGCGAAGACGTCCCCAAGAATTGCGATGGCGTGAATTTCGACGCTTATTGCAATAACAGCAAGACCGTACAAGTGACGAACACTTTGCTGGTGCAGGCAGGCAATGATCCACCGTTCCGCGTCTCCTGCAACATCGAGTCGAAATGGTCCAAGTGCACGCCCCTTCCGAAAGGCGAGAGCTTCGACGCACGACGGGAGAAGCGCGGCATTGTGGTCTATTACGTGGATGACAAGGGCAAGGTGCGGGGCCAGTTGTACACGTTCGTGGGCGGGGAACCAAAGGTGAGTGTCGCGGCAAACGGGGCGGCGGTTGCAGCTCCAACTCAAAACGCCGGACCGGCGCCAACGCAGGGCCCAGGAGCGGCTCCGGTTGCAGCGGCTGCGGCAAGCAGCGCGCGGGAAACGGTGAAATGTAGTTTCAGTTCGACGCCAGCGGGAGCGGAAGTAACAGTCGATGGCAAGTACGTTGGCAGCACGCCATCGGTGCTGGGCGTGGCAACGGGCAAACATGTAGTAACAATCTCGATAGCGGGCTATACGCAGTGGAAGCGGGAACTGGAAGTGACGACGGGGTCTGAACTGACAGTGAATGCGGTGTTGGAGAAGGCGCAGTAAGCGCGCGGGAAACCCGTTCAATTTCTGGCGGGAGGAACGCGCGGGGACAGGCGGGAAGGTTTCTACGAGCGCCTGCCCGATGTGGATTTGATCGGTTGGAGACAGGCATACGCATTGCGGGTGCCGAAGGGCTGTAAAGTGAGCGGCGCCCGGTTCTAAGATCGTCAATCCGTAAAGGAGAAAAACTGTGGCTACTCATGATGCATCTGGATCTGCTTTGCAAGCCAGCCATCTGAACCGGTGGTGGCACGTGGTCGGCGGCGTCTCCATGAACCTGGCACTCGGCTCTTTGTACGGCTGGAGCGTATTTGTGGCTCCGCTGGAAAAAGAGTTTCACTGGAAAAGGGCGGATACTTCCAATGTGTTCATCATCGCGGTGGTGGTGTTCGCGCTGACATTCATTGTCGCTGGCAGGCTACAGGATAAGCTTGGCCCTTTCAAAATCTCGATCATCGGCGCGATCCTGGTGAGCCTGGGATTTTTCCTTTGCTCCTATGCCGATAGCCTGACCAAGTTTTTCGTGTTCTTCGGCGTACTGGGCGGGTTAGGCAACGGATTTGGTTATGCAACGCCAATTCCAGTCATGTCCAAATGGTTTCCAGACAAACGCGGGTTGGCGGTGGGACTGGCGGTAGGCGGATACGGAGCGGGATCGGCGATCTTCGGACCACTGGCGGCAAACTGGTTGATACCAACCTACGGCTGGCGCACCACGTTCCAAGTGCTAGGCGGAATCTTTTTTGTGATGACGGTCTTCGGTGCGTTTCTGCTGAGGAATCCACCGGTCGGCTACAAGCCTGCTGGTTGGGTACCGGCGGCGGCATCGAAATCGGCGGCGACCACCTATGACTTCAGCCCTGGCGAGGTGCTGCGCACTCCGACCTTCTACTTGATGTGGGTGGGGTACGCGCTTGGTTGCGCGGCCGGCTTGATGGTCATAAGCCAGTTGGTGCCGTTTGCCAAGAGCGTCGGCATCCCGAGCACGACCTTGGCTGCGTATGGGCTGGTGGTGGGAGCGGTGGGCAATGCTTCCGGCCGCATTCTTTCCGCTTGGATGTCGGATCATTTGGGCCGCATCAACGTCTTGCGTTTGATGATTGGTATTTCCATGGTGGCGATGCCCATTCTGTATTTTGTAGGCGGCAATGTCGTGGGTCTGTTCGTGATGCTGTTCATTGTCTACTGGTGCTATGGCACCCAACTCTCAGTGAACGGAGCGACGGCAGCCGACTTTTGGGGAACGAAGAACCTGGGCCTCAATTACGGGATGCTTTTTACCGCCTGGGGTGTGGCTGGACTGCTCGGTGGACGAA
>JBAVYO010000112.1:0-4838 GCA_049698855.1 Terriglobales bacterium | reverse complement strand
ATAATCACAGCCTATAATCCACATGACTGGCTCCTTTCGTCCCGAGCGCTTGGTCTTTAGACAACCTAAGTATCGGGCTTGAGGAGCCGTCGTGGTTATGAAATCAAGCGCAGCAGGAACATCACGAAGTGAAGTTCCTGGCGGAGTCGAAGGACCCCTACTCGCCATACCAAATAATGTGGCAGCAGGGAATTCCGGCCACAACGTTCGACCACGATGACAACCTCAAAATGCACGCTCGCGCTTTCTGCCGTTGTAGCGATTGCCGTTTTCGTATTCCTCGCCGCAAGCTCTCCACCCGATCCCGCCGAAGCCGCGCGCCTCAACAATCTTGGCGTCGCATATATGAATCAGCAGTTGTTCGAAAAAGCGCTGACGATGTTCGAACAGGCCGCAGCCACAGATTCCAATCTAAAGATCGCGAAGCTCAATCTCGGCGTTGCCTTGCTGAATCTTCAAAAACTCGAAGATGCGAAGGCGGTTCTCGACAAAGCTGCGAAAGATGACCCCAACGACGCGCACACCTGGTTCAACCTCGGCTTGTATTACAAGAACTCCGCCAGTTCCGAAGCCGCGCTCGATGCCTTTCGCCACGTCACTGAAATCGATCCCAACGATGCCGACACGTGGTACTTTCTCGGCGCAACGTATTCACAGCTGAAAAAATTTCCCGAAGCGATTGCCGCCTTTCAGCGTGCGCTTAAGATCAATCCACTCCATGCGTCCGCACAGTTCGGTCTGGCGCGCGCCTACCAGCAATCCGGCCAGACCGATCCCGCACACGAGGCGATGAAAAGATTCCAATACGTCACGCAGAACAAACTGGGCGCGCCAATCAGTCTGTCGTATGGCGAACAGGGCAAATACTCGCGCGCGGAGGAGTCGCTCCTAGCACCACAAAAGGCTCCCCCGCAGACTCCGGTGAAGTTCGTGGATGTGACGCGCGAGGCGGGGATTGTGTCGAAGCCTTCCGACAAGAGCCCGGAGCTATACGATCTCGGCAGCGGTGCATGTTTCCTTGACTACGACAATGACGGGAACATCGACCTTCTTCTTATGAATGATGGCGCCAGTGGGGGCACAGCACTCTACCATAACCGCGGCGGCGGAAAATTCGAAGAAGTTACTGAAAGCCTTTTTGCTTGGGTAATCGCTGGCCCGAAGTTTGGTGCGCCACGGGGGGGCACCGCCTGCGCAATAGGCGACTATGACGGTGACGGCTTCGCGGATGTGGCGTACGCGTTTCCGGACGGGACCTCGGTTCTACGCAACGACAAGGACGGGACATTCGATCACAGGCTTTCTCTTTTCGGTGTGGGACTCGGTCCTGGCGTGACGGCTCATGAATTCTCACAGAAGAAGGCACGGGAGCATGCGCCAGCAGGGGGGGGCGTGGGAGGAGTGCCTTCGGCCATCTATACGACAGAGCCGACGAGCGTAACATTTATCGATTACGACCACGATGGAGACTTGGACCTGTACATCACTCAGCCGAGCCGTATCCAGAGGGCGACTGAGAAGCCAAACGAGGACGCAACGTTACACAGGCTCCTGTGGCCGAATGATGAAGAACTGGCTTCGTCTCACAATGTCTTGTGGCGCAACAATGGTGACGGAACCTTCACAAATGTCACCGATGCAACCGGACTCGGCGGCTCATTTCGCAATATTGCCGCTGTGGGCACGGATTTCAATAACGACCGAGCTGTCGATCTGTTGATCACGGGCGGAAAAACGCCGAAGCTTTTCGAGAATCCTCGTGAGGGCAAATTCCGGGATCGAAGCGATTTGACCTCATCAATGCCGAGTTTCACCAACGGCGTGGCGGTTCTCGACTTTGACCACGACGAGTGGATGGACTTCGCCTTTACACAAATGGGGCCTCCCGCCCTAACCCTCTGGCGCAACAATCAAGGCAAAAGCTTCGAGCAGGTCCCGCTGCCGAAAGTTGATTGGGTTCGCGCCTTCGGCGTCGTAGCCATCGACTACGACAACGACGGCTGGGTCGACCTGGCTGCCGTTGGCGAAACCAAAGATGGCCACGGCGAAGTCCGCCTCTTTCGCAACCTAGGCCCCGACGGCTGGAAAGATGTCACCGCCGATGTCGGCCTCGACAAAATTCAACTCAAAGAGCCGCGCGCCATCATTGCCGGAGATTACGACAACGATGGCGCGGTCGATCTTTTGATCACGCAAAACCATGGTCCCGCCGTGCTGCTTCGCAACGAAGGCGGCAACAAAAACAATTCGCTGCGCCTCGCGCTCAAGGGACTGAACGACAACAAATCCGCCATCGGGACGAAGGTTGAAGTCTTCTCCGACGGAATTCGCCAGAAGTTCGAGGTCTACGGATCATCCGGCTACCTCGGTCAGAACTCGCCCTATCTCACCATTGGACTCGGTCAGGCCAAGCAAGCCGATGTCGTTCGCCTCCTCTGGCCCACCGGCGTTCTGCAGGATGAAATCGAAGTCGCTGCCAACAAGGTACAGAACATCACTGAACTCGACCGTCGCGGCAGTTCCTGCCCAACGCTCTTTGCCTGGGATGGCACGCACTACGCGCTGATCGGCGACATGCTCGGCGCAGGCGTCATCGGTCACTGGATCGCCGCTCATGACGGCCCAACCGGACAGAGAGTTGAGCGCAACATCCCCCGTCCGACCGAGGCCATCAAGATCGACCGCGCCGCGCTTCGCGAAAAACAAGGTAAGCTCAGTTTCCGTTTCATGGAGCCGCTCGAAGAATCCGTCTATCTCGACGAGGCCAAACTCCTCGCGGTCGATCATCCGAAAGATCTCGACGTTTATCCCAACGAATACTTCGCCAGCAATCCGCCCTATCCGTCATTCAAGGTTGTCTTCAGCAGCATCAATGATGCGCGCCCGCCAGCAGGAGCCTGGGACGAGCACGCCCACAACGTGCTTCCCGACCTGCTCGCGCATTGCTACTTCGGCGATTTCAAAGTACTGCCGTTTCTCGGATTCGCCGAGCCGCATTCCCTCGAACTCGATCTGGGCGCGCCTTACGACGGTGGCCCGCTCTGGCTCCTCACGCACGGAGAGATCGAATATTACAGCGCCAATAGCATGTACGCCGCGGATCAAGCTGGCCTGCGTCCGTTCGCGCCTTATGTCGAAGCTCAGGTTGAAGATGGAAACGGCACGCACGAACTCGGCATGAAATCAACCGGCACGCAGGGGAAATGGGTGCGCGTCATCGACGACCTCGGCTTCCCAGCCGGAGGTCCGCGCACCATGACCGCCGACCTCACCGGCAAACTGCCGCTCGGTACGCGCCGCATTCGCCTGACGACCAATCTCCAAATTTATTGGGACAACATCCTCATCAGCCGCACCGATCAAAATCAAACTGCGCGCCTCACACCCGTCCCGCTCGTCCACGCACAACTCGGTTTCCACGGTTTCCCGCTAAAGATCGAAGGCTCGCCGCCCGGCAATGTGAAATACATTTACGAGCAGACCAGCGCCACTGGTCCTTATACGCGTCCCGCTGGCGCTTACACTCGCTATGGCGACGTGCTGCCGCTCGTCACCGCGCTGGACGATAAATTTGCTGTGTTTGGTTCCGGCGACGAGATCGCTCTCGACTTCGACCCTGCGACCCTGCCCGCGCTTCCCAGCGGCTGGGTTCGCGACTATTTTTTCATCGCCAACGGCTACGAAAAGGACATGGACTTTTACGCCTACCGCGGCGATACCGTCGAGCCGCTGCCCTTCGCCGGCATGAATGCCTATCCGTATACGGAGCAGTCTTATCCAGCCGACTCCGACCGACTCGACTACTTGCTTGAATACAACACGCGCTTTATGTCTGGCAGTGAAGCTCACGGCTATTCATTTCAGTATCAGGATCGGCATTGAAGATTTCGCGATTGGCGGGCGCCGCCATTCTCGGGAAGCCTCTCGTTCCGAATGGCCGCGATTGAATCGTTTTAACTAGAGACTTTTCGCTTTCAAAGCGCACTCGTCCCCGTTACAATCCGAAGGAATTTTCTCTTTTCGCCGAGATCGCACTGAGGCCATAGATGGAATCTTCTCCAGTTGAAGCCCCGCGTCTGAAACGTTCTCTCACGCTGTGGGATCTGATCATGTACGGCATCATCGTGATTCAGCCAACCGCGCCCATGCCTGCCTACGGAGTTTTCAGCAACGAAGGCCAGGGCCACGTCGTTACTTCCATTCTTATCGCGATGGTTGCCATGGTGTTTACCGCCATGAGCTACGGGCGCATGGCGCGCGTCTATCCCAGCGCGGGATCGGCCTATACCTACGTCGGCCGTGAGCTGCATCCATCGCTCGGCTATGTCACCGGATGGAGCATGACGATGGATTACATTCTCAATCCGCTGATCTGCACCATCTGGTGCGCCAAGGCAATGGCCGATCTGCTGAGCGGCACGCGTTTGCAAATGCCTTACCCCGGCCTGGTCTGGCCACTGTTCTTCGCCTTGTTGTTTACGGCGCTCAATCTACGCGGCGTGCAGACTTCCGCGCGCATCAACCAGACGCTCTGCGCTATCATGGGCGCGGTCATTTTTGCTTTCTTCTGGTACACGATTCGTTACATCTTTCACCTGCCGCAATATCCGGAGGCGTATTTCCTGCATCCGTTTTACAATCCCCAAACCTTTACCGTGAACCGCGTGTTTCACGGAACGTCGGTGGCCGTGCTCACCTACATCGGCTTCGATGGCATTTCGACCTTGTCGGAAGAGGTTGACAATCCCAAGCGCAATATTTTTCTGGCGACGGTCCTGGTCTGCGTTATTACCGGTTTTCTGGCCGCGGCTGAGGTCTACGGCGCGCAGTTATTGAGC
>JBAVYO010000111.1:0-17273 GCA_049698855.1 Terriglobales bacterium | reverse complement strand
CGCCACTGGTTACCTGTTGCGAACCGCCAAATCCCGATAATCTGGGGCCGCAATGGCCTTCCGCGCACTGTTGTTCTCCAAGAGTCTTGATACGAACGCGGCCCTGACCGCAGCCTGCCAAAACGCTGGCATTCGCCTTGAAATTTGCGACGATATCTTTTCCGCAATCGAAAAAGGCACTCACCAGCCTTTTTCCTGCGTGCTTGCAGACTGGTCTGAACAACCCGAGGCGGGGTTCCTGCTAAAGCGCGCGCGCGAATCGGCGCCAAATGTAAACGCAGTCGCCATCGCCATTGTGACCCATGAGCCAACCGCTGCGAATATGCG
This sequence comes from Terriglobales bacterium, assembly GCA_049698855.1. GTDB lineage: Bacteria > Acidobacteriota > Terriglobia > Terriglobales > Acidobacteriaceae > Acidiflorens. Next base: position 16,946 of record JBAVYO010000111.1, on the reverse strand, counting down.
GGAGAATCGGTTGGATTTCTTCATCTCACGCCCGATTGTGGCTGAGCAAGCGCAGGAAGTCTTGGTCAAAGCAGCGGAAGGAATGCAGGAGGTCAGCATAGCCGATTTGCCGGAAATACGAACCCCGGCACCACGGCCGGATATCGTCCGGAGCGCACCTGCTGCAGTTCCGCCAGCGCAAAACCCGGAGCGCAATCAATGGCACAACCCAGCCGAACCCGTCCAGACTTCGACCGTCTATGACGGAGGGATGGATGTGACGGAGGACTCAGCCGCGATCACGCGGCAGCAACACAGGAATCACTCCTCAGGCAGCAGTTTCTCGTGGCGTGGAGCCGCCGCAGCCGTGCTCGCGCTGGTGGCAATTTTCTGCCTGTGGACTGCGCGCGGCACAATCCAGTACCTTGCGCGCACTTCGGAGAGCCGAGCTAACGTTTTCAAAGAAGCCGCGGAAGCGCTGTTCAGTCCCAACGTTCCCGCCGCAACGCCCGCTCCTTCGGATGCGGCAATCGACGCCTACGTCAACCGCAGCGAGTCGAAGTCTGAAGGCCACGTTCAACTCGGCGTCGTCTCAACCGAGGCCGAAGTCGACAACTCGCAACTGCGTAAACCGTCCGAGCTCCCGCTGCCCGCGCCCGTCTACGAACATCCGGCCGCGACCCCGATTGAAGCCCCGCGCACTTCTATTCCCGAGAGCTTGCGCAGTTCGGCTTCCATGCCGCCGCCCGTGGTGGTGACGACCACCCCTGCGCAAATGATGCCGGTATCCGCGCCGGCCGTGGCTCCGTTCTCCACGCAACAATTCAGCGAACCGGTGGGCGTGACGGAAGAGGTAGAACGATCCCTGCTTGTCCGGAGCGTGACACCCGCATTTCCGCAGGAAGCGGCCGCGCAAAAGATGCACGGCGCCGTGGTTCTGCAAGCCACGATTGCCCGCGACGGAACGGTGGAAGACCTGAAGATTGTTCGCGGATCTTTTGTGCTCTCAAAAGCCGCGATTGCGGCGGTGAAGCAGTGGCAGTTTCAACCCTACGTGATCAACGGTCGCCCCGTCGAGACGCAGACCTTCATTACTGTCAACTTCAACGCGCCCACAAACTAAGGCTTCCGATCAAATGCGGCGCGAACTTTCCCTGAGCCCCGCACGTTAGGCTTCTCTATTGATGATGCCGTCCGTGCTCGGCGCCCTCGGGTTCCGGAGCGCTCACTGCCGGTCCCGCGCCGCTCGCTTTCTTCCAATAGTCCTGCACCGCCGGAGGCAGTTTCTCAATGCGCGACAAAAACGCGGTGACCTTCCAAATATCCGCATCCGGCAGAGCCTTATCCCACGCCGGCATGCCCGTATAGCGCACGCCGTTATGAATCACATAAAAGATATGCCACTCCGGATCGTCATCCGGATCGAGAATCAAATTCGGAGGCGGCGGATAGAACGACTTCGCCAACATGGATGGCTGCCGGTCGATCCCGCCATGGCAGGTCGCGCAGTTCATCGTGTAGATCTTCAGCCCTTCGATCAGGTTTTCGTCCGTTGGCGGCACTGGGTTGTTGGTGCGCGGCGCGTGGCGCTCCACCGAATTATCGAGCGCGCTCATGGCCAGGTGCCGCTCCCAGTCCGGCGGCTGCTTGTTGGCTCTTGTCGGCATAAAACCGAGCAGCGCAAGCCCCGCTCCGCCAATCGCCAGCACCGCAAGAGTAAGAACAATGCCAAGAATAATTTTGCCCATAGCAGAACCCCCAAGCCGTTCAAAAACATAAGCATCGAGAAGCGAGTGCAGCTTGACGAACTCCAAGCCTTATATATATCAGGAGTTCCCACCCGCAGTGCATGCAGAACGACGCAAGAGCAGAGTGGCGAAGGCATCTTAGGGCTCAGGTCTCGGAAAAGTCTCAAGAAGGCGGCGGTTGGTTCTCCTGAGACCCGACACCTGAAACCTGAGACCTTAATTCGAAGCGTAACTCCGACCCTGCCCAATCCCTATAACCGCGTACCAAAAGCTGTTCGACCCTAATACGCCTTCAGCCGCCGCGCCTCTCGCACTACGTCGCTCACCTTCGGCAAAAAATATTCCTCCTGCGGAGGCGAAAACGGCACCGGCGAATCGAGCGACGTCACCCGCACAATCGGCCCATCCAGCGAATCAAACGCTTCTTCATTGATGATCGCCGCGACTTCGCCTGCCAGTCCGCCCGTGCGCGCATGCTCATGCAGAATGATGACCTTGTTCGTCTTTTCCACGGTCGCGCGAATCGCCTCGTGATCCAGCGGAGAAACCGTCCGCAGATCCACGACCTCAACATCAATTCCCTCGCGGCTCAAAATCTCCGCCGCCTCCAGCGCTACGTGCAGCATCGCCGCGTAAGTGATGACGCTCAGATGAACACCCTCGCGCGCCACCCGAGCCTTTCCGATCGGCACCACATAATCGCCGTCGGGAATTTCCCCCTTGATCCGCCGATACAAATATTTGTGCTCGAAAAAAATAACAGGATTGTTATCGCGAATCGCCGCCTTGATCAGCCCCTTGGCGTCGTACGCGGTCGCCGGGCAAACCACCTTCAGCCCCGGAGCATGCACAAACCACATCTCCGGATTCTGCGAATGAAACGGCCCGCCATGCACATTCCCGCCGCTCGGCCCGCGAATCACCATCGGAGCCGGCGCTCCCCACCGGTAATGAGCCTTGGCCGCCATGTTGACAATCTGGTTAAATGCGCACGGCAGAAAATCCATAAACTGAAACTCCGCCACCGGCCTCATCCCTGTGAGCGAAGCCCCAAACGCCGCGCCCACAATCGCCGACTCGGCAATCGGAGTATCAATCACCCGCTCCGCCCCGAAGCGGTCAATGAACCCCTCAGTTACCTTAAACGCCCCGCCATAAACCCCAATGTCCTCGCCCAGACAGAACACGCAAGCGTCGCGCTCCATCTCCTCCCAAATCCCCTGTCGGATGGCTTCAAGGTAAGTAACGGTCGGCATGAGAGGGAGTGTACTATGATTCGATTCGTAAAAGAGTTGTGGACGAACCATCCCAGAACTGGGATAATCATATGACACGTTCAGCAAGAGTCCCCGGCGAAAAGCCTCTGTTTTGGGTGGGATCGTCCAAGGACGACTTGCTCGGCTTTCCCGAGGCCGTGAAGGACGAAATCGGAGTCGCCTTGAGTGTGGCGCAGTTCGGGGGAAAGCACCCCAAGGCGAAGCCGTGGAAGCGAGAAGGTCCCGGCGCCCTTGAAATCGTCGAGGACCACCGAGGCGATACCTATCGTGCGGTGTATACCGTGAAATTCAGCCAGGCCGTCTATGTTCTTCATGCCTTCCAGAAGAAATCGCCAAGAGGAATCAAGACGGCCCAGACCGATGTGGAATTGGTTTCCCGCAGGCTGAAAATGGCAAGCGAAGATTACGAGGCGAGATATGGCAAACGGACGAGACGATAATCGGGTGGTTGCAAGTTCGGGCAATGTATTTGCGGATCTCCGCCTGCCCGATGCCGAAGAAAAGCAAACCAGAGTGCGCCTCGCGGTCGCCATCAATCAGATCATCCAGCCATTGTCACAGACCGCCGCGGCGAGCCTGCTCGACGTCAATCAGCCGAAGATTTCCGCCTTGATGAACTACCGCCTGGACGGATTTTCCGTGGAGCGCCTAATGCATTTCCTCAACGCGCTCGATCGCGACGTAGAAATAGTGATCCGCAAAAAGCCCCGCTCCCGCCGAACTGCAAGGATTACCGTAACGAAAGCACAACTGTCGAATGCAGGCTAGCCGGGGTGTCTGCCCGTAGTCATCCTGAGCAAACCGGCGCCGAGAAACGAAGGACCTATGCATTTGCGGGATCCCGAAAAGCCCCCTAAGCAGTGCGGCTGTCGCGTGCTCCTGCAGAGAATTTTCAAGGCCATCGCGAAGCAGATGGCTTGCGCGTGGTGAACCATCTCGGGTAGGACGGCGGGGGAGGGCTCGCTACTCCTCTGACGTTTTTCCGGGTTTCTCAACGAGCGCGGCGGGCTTCCCAGACTGCCAGTCAAGCTCCGTTTGACCTCCCAGAAATCTTCGAGCCCCTTTCGTTTGTTGCCTCTACACGTATCGTACGTACACATCTGTATTCCAAACAATATTTTATTCGCCGCCTCTTCGCCTCCACTATGTTTTGCGCAGGAGATCCTGTACATAATCTCCACTTCATAGTTCGTCTTTCTCCATGGGAGGACAGCAACAATCCCTTCTCAATTCGGCACCCGATTCATCACAAATTCAATGTGTCCCATGTCATAGACAGCTCAATCAATAAGGCGAAAAAATGTCTTAGCAGTGCGACCGGAATCGAGCACACAACGAGACGCTATCCACCGATTCGCGCTCACGGGCCGATCATGCTCACGGAATGATCCGCGCTAGCGGAATAAGGGTGGGGCAATATAAGGAACTAGCGTGGGGCAGTGATCTGCAAGAACGAGAATAACGAAGAACGAAGTGGGGCAAAACTCGATTAAATGGGGAGAAATTCATTTAACCAATGTGGAATCAAGACTTTACCTGTAACCTGCGTCGGCTCAAGACTTTAGAAGGAGTCATCCGCTAAAGTCTTGATTCCAATAGACCGGCAGAGGGGGGGCCACGCAGCACAGACTTGGTGCATTTCTGAAGAGAACCATGGTCCATCGTGAAAGGCTTTGCCAAGAGAGGTTTGTCAAGCAGGTGTGTTTTCTCCGCGGCCAGGTAGTGGACGTTCGATTAGGATTCGATTTGCTTTGGCTCCCTATGTCGGCTAGACTAAACTTGTCTTCTACCCCCGCGATGGGGTCCCCTCTCATGAATAGCGGCCCGGTTTTCCACATAGGCGACAAGGTCGTTTACCCTAATCACGGTGTCGGTATCGTCGAACAGATTGCTAGCCTGACGGTCGGCACGCAGGTCGAGAAGTTCTACGTGCTCAGCATCGCTGCCAGCAACTTGAAGGTTCGCATCCCGTTCCACAACGTGGGAAACGTCGGAATTCGTCCGGTCGTCCGCAATGGCGAAGTGCTGAAGATTGTCGAATATCTTTCTTCCGGAGAATGCATCAGCGCGGCCGACTGGAAAAACCGGTTCAAGGAAAATTCCGACCGTATGCGCACCGGCTCGCTTACCGACGTCGCCGCCGTTCTGAAGAGCCTGCTCATTCTGGCCCAGGAAAAGTCGCTTTCCTTCCGCGAAAAGAAAATGCTGGAGCGCGCCCGCTATCTGCTGGTCAGCGAAATTGCCATCTCTCGAAACTGCGACCAAAGTGTGATCGAGGAAGCGCTGACCAAGGCGCTGACAAAATGCAACCTGCGTCTGCCGGAAATCAGCGAACTGGCATCGTGAAGCGGATGCGCCCTGCTTCATTTTCGCCCGTGCTTATCTGCACCCCTGCCAACCTATCCGCTACGGCCCTCCGACTCGATGGAGCCCGGTTGCTCGGTAACCTTTCGAATGTGACTTTGGGAATCGAGCAGTGCCCTGCCATTGCGGTAAACTATCCTAAGGTTCTTATGCCGAAACCTGCATCCAAGCAAAAGTCCGCGATGGAGACTCTGGTCAACTCTTTCAGCGAACTGGTGGAAGACGCTAGAGAACGCATGTCTCCCCAAGAATTCCAAAAGGCCGAAAAGAAATTCGACAAGATTATCGACAAAGCTAAAGCCCGCGCTTCTCGCGTCGGGCAGCGTGAAACCGCCTAATCCAGAGCTTCAGTTCTTCCTTCCCGGCGTCAGACTTGAATTCTTTCACTGCCGCAACAAATTCTTCTTCAGTCCCGTATTCCACCGCGAAGGCCAGTTTCTCTGCGAGCTCTTTCTTTCGGCGAACCGCGTCCGCGTCAGTGCGTTCCTCTTTCGGCGGTTTCCATCGACCTGCCATATCTTCGATAGTCTCCTTTTGCCGCCTCAGATTTCAGCGTTCTTACTCTTCAAAGCTCGGGCCTTTTCCGTTTCAAAGTGTTCAGAGGGAAGGATGGCTTCGAGCATTTCTTCTTTTGCATTCCAAGTTGCAGGTATCATTTCTCGTTTGCGAGCATTCCAGCCAATGTAGCTGAGAAATGATTTAGCTCTAACGCTCCCGGAGTGGCTGGCTGGTGCGATCGACACGGCAAAAGCGTTCTTATCTCCTTTGTGCGCCGCTTTGATGGCCAACTTGCGATTCGAACGATCCCAGAGCAACAGTACCGACTTTATTTCGAGACTCACGAAAATCCTTGCAGCAGCCGCGTTTATGGCTATCCGGCCCTCCGGCACTATAGACAGCGTGGGCGACTCAACCCGCGACCCGGTCCTTTTAAACACTTCGTAAGCCATGTCCGTATCCGTTTCATAGTACTCTTGCGAAGGCTACTATTCAACCTTTTACTGGATCTTTTACATATCCTCATATCAAAGCGTCTTGGCTGTGAGCGGACCCTACCTTATAGCCTGGAGACTGGACCATCATTCCATTGCGCTCCGCAGAATCCCTGTGTTAGCTTCGACTTCGAGAGGTTGCTGTGCGACACACGGTTCCGGCTGGGATGAACCGCAAGGAATCGGAAGTTTTCCTGCGGCTTGATCCGGCCCGTTTACCCAACCACATCGCCATCATCATGGACGGAAACGGGCGATGGGCTCGACGCCGTCACATGCCCCGCATAGCCGGGCACAGGGCGGGTGTCGCTTCCGTTCGCTCAACCGTCGAAACCGCTGCACGCATCGGGATTCCCGCACTCACGCTCTACGCGTTTTCCGAGGAGAACTGGAAGAAGCGCCCCAAGTCTGAAGTCGACTTCCTGATGCGCCTGCTTTGCCGCTATCTGAAAGCCGAAATCGCGATTCTCAACGAAAACAATATTCGCTTGCGCTACATCGGACGCCAGCATGAGTTGCCCGAGGTGGTGCAGCGCGAGATGGCGGAAGCCAGCGACGCGACCGCTACCAACACCGGCATGATCCTGACACTCGCGCTCAATTACAGCGCGCGCAGCGAGATCGTTGACGCATTCCGCTCTCTCGCCGATGCCGCCGCGCGCAACGGCGGACTGAGTCATCTCGAGGTCACCGAGCAGGCGATCAGCGAAAACCTATACACGCGCGATCTGCCTGATCCCGACCTGGTTGTTCGTACCAGCGGAGAAATGCGCCTCAGCAACTTCCTGCTCTGGCAGCTCGCCTACGCGGAGATCTACGTGACGCAGACGCTCTGGCCCGATTTTCGCGGCGTGCATCTGCTGGAAGGCATCGAAGAATACCAAAAGCGCGAGCGCCGCTATGGAGGCTTGGGACGTGATCCCGGCCACGCGCCCGAACGTGCAGCCGTGCCCGCCCACGCGGGAAGCAAGTCCTAAGGAAGTTCTGATTGAGTATCTTCTAACTAAAGGGCGAGAACTGCCGCAAATCGCGATTTTTCGCGGGCGTGGGCGCCCGCGCCACACTTAATCAGAATTTCGCTAAGCTGATTGCTCTTTTCGAATTATTCCGGGATCCCATCTTCCGGCGACAAGCCCGAACTGCGCGCCGCGAGCCATGCCTGCAGAATGAGAACCGCCGCGATACGGTCGACAGCCTGACCACGCTTGGCAATGGAGAGATCGGTTTCGCGGAGCAGGCGATTGGCCTCGGTTGAGGTCCAGCGCTCATCCCAGAGATGCACAGGCAAGCCGAACTTGGCGTGAAGTTCGTCGGCAAAGACGCGCATCTTCTCCGATTGCGTGCCTTCGGCGCCGCTTAGTCGCAGCGGCAAGCCGACAACGATCTCGCCGACGTCGTACTCTTGCAGAACGGCATCCAAAGCAGCCCAGTCCTTGCGCTTATTCTGGCGCTGGATGGTTTCGAGCCCCTGGGCAGTGATGCCCAGCGAGTCGGAAACAGCAACGCCAATGCGCCGCGAGCCTACATCAAGGGCGAGCACGCGGCGATAAAGAGCTTGAGGCATGGCACGATCATGGATGGCTGCGGGAGCAACGTCAAGCGGCGATGGGCAGGTTTCAGAGTTCAGGATTTTCAGAGCTTCAGGGAGACTCGATGATCGTGCTTGAAACGTTGAAACTCTGAAAGCTCTCGCTGATGCAGTATGATGGCCCAACTGCCGATGGAAACTGCCGAAACAACCCGTCCATATCACTGGTCGCTGACGCTGCTTGGCATTGGGCTGATCATCATGTTCGCCTACTACGGCGAGTCGGTGCTGGCGGTGCTTTTTTTTGCCGTTCTTCTTAGCTTCACGCTTTCGCCGGTGGTACAGGCGCTGGAGCGGGTTCATGTTCCGCGGGCTCTTGCTGCACTGATCAGCATTGTGCTTCTGATGGGCGTGCTTTACGGCATCACATCCGCGTCTTACACGGAAGCTCAGGTTTTTGTGGACGACGTTCCCAAGTACTCGGCGAAAATCCAGTCCATCCTGAAGCCTGTGCAACAGCAAGCGGAGAAGATCGAGAAGACCGGCGAAGTGGTAAATGGCGCGGGCCCGGGGCAGCCGAACGTGGTTGCGGTCCGCGAAGTAACTAGCTGGTCCGATTTGCTTACGCACGGCGCTGGCACGCTGACCGACATTCTGCTGGCGGCCTCGTTCGTCCCATTTCTTACTTATTTTCTGCTGACCTGGCACAGCCATGCGCGGTCGGCCACGGTGATGCTGTTTCCCTTAGAACATCGGCACACCGCGTTTGTGACCCTTGGCTTGATCGGCAAGATGTTGCAGAGCTTTATTGTTGGGAACCTCCTGATCGGACTGCTGATTTCGGTGGTGAGCGTGGGGCTTTTTGGGCTCCTGCACGTTCCTTTCTTTTATTTCGTGGGATTTCTCAGCGGATTTCTCAGCCTGGTTCCGTATCTGGGGATCGTGCTGGCGATGATTCCGCCCATCATGGTCGGGCTGGGACAACTGGACGCGGGGGATCTGATTCTCGTGGTGATATGCGTGGTTGCCCTGCACCTGATTGCGCTCAACGTCCTCTACCCGAAGCTGCTGGGTAGCCGGCTGCGGCTGAACCCGCTGGCGGTAACTCTGGCGCTGCTTTTCTGGGGAGCGATTTGGGGAGCGATCGGGCTGGTGCTGGCGATTCCCGTGACGGGCGCAATCAAGGTGGTGTGCGACCACGTCGAGTCGATGAAGCCGTATGCAGACTGGCTGGGGGAATAGCGAAGTCAGAAGTCAGAAGTTAGATTGAAGAAGTAAAAGCCTCATGAAGACTTGCGCGCGCGGTCGTTGCGATTTTCGTCGCCTAAGTACGAACGGCGAAGGGTTTTACTTCCTCAATTTGACTTCTGACTTCTGACTTGTCTCTGTTACCCTCGGCAGTTTCCTCCTTGCCCGTTTTGCTGCAATCTATAGCGAGCATCTAAACTGAATCTTGCGCACGCTGATCACGCTGTTCTTGCTTGCCGTTCTTGCCGCTGGCGGCTTTGCCGCCTGGCAGATGTTCGTTCCGGTTGCTCCAGCGGGGCAGCAATTTGTCATGCTGCGTCCCGGCTATTCCACGCGGCACATTGCGTCCGAACTCAAGAAGAACGGCATCATTCGCAGCGAGCTGGCATTCCTCCTCTGGCATGCTGCGCGCCCCAGGCCCAAGCTCAAAGCAGGTGAATATCTTTTCGAGCGCGAGGCAACGCTGCCGCAAGTCTATAGGCGCATCGCCCGCGGCGACATTTACTTTCACGTGGTCACGATCCCCGAAGGCTACACAATGTTCGACATTGCGAAGGCCATGGAAGCCGCTGGGCTTTGCAATGTTGCCGATTTTCTCCACATTGCGCAAACGCAAACCGATCTGATCTCCGACATCGTTCCGAATGCCAAATCGCTTGAGGGATATCTTTTCCCCAACACCTACCAGTTCACTCGGACTCAGAGCCTGGAGGAAATGACGGCTGCCATGGTTCGTCAGTTCCGGCAGGTTGCCCATGAGGTCGGACTGATTCCAGCCCCAGGCGGCGTGGACGTGGAGAAGGTCGTCACCATGGCATCGATCGTGGAAAAGGAAACCGCTGCGCCAGAAGAGCGGCCACGCGTCGCCAGCGTTTACTACAACCGGCTACAGGGAAGCATGGCTCTCGATGCCGACCCGAGCGTCATTTATGCCGAACTGCTGGTGGGCGCTTACCAGGGAAGTCTGCATCACGAGGATATGGCGGTGAATTCTCCGTACAACACATATCGTTTCCCGGGGCTGCCGCCGGGGCCGATCGCCAATCCGGGACGAGGCGCACTCGAAGCGGCATTGCATCCCGAACAGACGAAGTTCCTGTACTTTGTGAGCGATGGCAATGGGCACCATCGTTTTGCCACTACTTTGGCCGAGCACGACCGCAATGTGGCGGCGTACCGGCGGGCGATGGGAGTTCACTAAGCGCTGCATCCTTCCCTGCCTTATACTAATCAGATAACCTATTGTCGAATCTTTTACTTGTAGGGACAGGAATGCGCCATTTTTACTCTCGGTGGTTGTTATCGGTGTGTCTACTAACAGCAGCACTTCCGCTCGGCGGATGTCTTTTCCGTACGCGGCCCATTGAACGCCAGTTCTCGAACGCTCCTCTCAAAACCTCCAGCCAGCAGGAATTGATCGAATACGTCAACGCGCAGGCCGGGCGAATCCAGTCCATGCAGGCAACCGTCGATATCGACGCGTCGGCGGGCGATCCCAACAGTGGACGGATTACCGACTATAAGGAAATCCGCGGGTACGTGTTGGCTCGTAAGCCCAAGATGTTGCGGATGAAGGGTTTAATGCCGGTGGTCCGGAACACGGCGTTCGACATGGTGAGCGATGGCAAGGAATTCAAGCTCTGGGTTCCTCCAAAGAACAAGTTTGTGATCGGCCCGGATAACGAGGCGAACTACCAGCCCGATAAGCGCATGGAAAACCTGCGGCCGCAGTACATCTATGACGCTTTGCTGATGCAGACGATCGGTCCAAAGTGTCCTGCTCCATCGTGCGAGATTCCGGTGCTGGATAATGGATATGAGACCGTTCTCGATTCGAGGAAGCATCGGGTCGAACAGCCGGACTACGAATTGATGGTTATCCAATGCGAAGGTCAGGAATGCCATCTTTCGCGGCGCATCGAGTTCAGCCGCACCGACCTGCTTCCACATCGGCAACGAATCTACGACGTGCAGGGTAACGTTGCCACCGACGCTCACTATCTGAACTACAAGGAGTTCTCCGGCACGTCGTTTCCGACCACGATTGAGATCGAGCGCCCGCGCGAGAATTACGACATCACGTTGAACATTCTCAAGCTGGAACTGAACCTACCGCTGACAGACGATCAGTTCGCCCTCGAGGAGCCGGCGGGGGCTGAGGTGGTGCGCCTGGGGGCGAACCACTCCCGACCGTCAACTGTAGCGGGCACGAACGGGACAAGGTAGGCGTCGGTCCAGAGATAAGAATTCAAAGATAAAAGCATGATGAATCGCATGATTGTCGGGAATCTGGTGCACCGGCCAGTCCGGTCGCTGATCAGTATTGTGGCCGTGGCGCTAGAAGTGACGCTGATTCTGTTGATCGTGGGGCTTTGCCTGGGGCTGATACAGGACTCCCGAACCCGCACGGCGGGCATTGGAGCGGACATTCTGGTGCGGCCGCCGGGGTCATCGTTCATTAGCGCCTTCAGTGGAGCGCCCATGCCGATCAAGATTGGTGGCGTGCTGGCGAAACTGCCGCACGTGAAGAGTGTTGCGCCGGTCATCACTCAGGTTGCGACCAGCGGCTCGCCGGAAATTATTGCGGGCATCGATTTGCCCAGCTATGAGAGCATGTCAAGCGGCTTCCGCTACCTTCGAGGAGGCCCCTTCCAAGCGCCCTATGATGTGCTGGTGGACGATCTTTTTGCTCAGTCCAAGCATGCCAAGGTCGGCGATACCATCGACATTCTTAATACCAAGTTTCGCATCTGCGGAATCGTGGAGCGGGGCAAGGGCGGTCGTAAGTTTATTCCTTTGAGTACCTTGCAAGATCTGATGCTCGCCAAGGACAAGGCCAGCATTTTCTACCTCAAGCTCGACGATCCAGCCAACGTAGATGCGGTTATCGACGAGATCAAAGCTGTTCCGGGCATGGAGCACTATATCGCCACCTCCATGGCGGCTTACCTTGCCATGATGACGGCCAGCAATTATCCGGGGCTTTCGACCTTTATCGACGTGGTGGTCGGCATTTCGGTTGTCATCGGATTCATAGTGATTTTCCAGGCGATGTACACGGCCGTGATGGAGCGGACGCGGGAAATCGGCATCCTGAAGGCCATGGGCGCGTCGAGGCTCTATATCGTCAACGTGGTGTTGCTGGAGACCCTGTTGCTGGCGCTGGCAGGCATCATTGTCGGCGTGGTGGTGAGTCTGGCGGCACGGGCGGGCCTGGCGCAGAAGTTCCCACTGGTCGAGGTGGTTGTGGATCGGGGATGGATCGTGCGCGCGTTCTTTATCGCCATCGCGGGCGCTATGGGCGGGGCGTTATATCCGGCGTTCAAGGCCGCACGGAAAGACCCGATTGACGCTCTCGCTTATGAATGAAGGCGAGTGAGCGTCGTTTTCCGATCTACTTTCGCCTTTAATTCACCCGAGTTTTTCGAGGATATCGGCTTCTATTCCTCGCCCAAAATTTTTTCTCGCAAATCTCGGGCGAATGCACGATACTGCCGATGAAACTGCCATGCTATAATCGCCCGCCATTACGGAAGAAAAGCAGGGCGTTTCGCAAGCTGTCTTAATTCCCTGAGCCTGAACGCCGACTGGCGCGACTGGCTGACAATACGCAGGAGGAAATATGCCTTTCGATGATCCCACTCTGTACGGTCGTGACGATGAGACTGACGAATACGGTGACAGCAGCAGCTTCGGCGAATCGTTGGAAGAAGATTTTGACGAAGAGGAAGAAGAGGAAGCCGAGCCAACGATAGTAGACGAAGACGATGATGAGTTTTCCGAGCCCGAACCAGAGCCCGAACCGGAGCCGGTAATTTCGTCTGGCGGTGGCGGGGCGAGCGCGCCGCCGAAGAAGAAACCAGCAGCCAAGAAGGCCACGAAGAAGCCAGCAGCTAAGAAGCCGGCAACAAAGAAAGCTGCGAAAAAGAAACCACCAAAGAAAGCGGCAAAGAAGGCCGCGAAAAAGAAGCCAGCCAAAAAAGCGGCGAAGAAAGCTGCGAAAAAACCAGCGAAGAAAAAAGCTGCCAAGAAGAAAAGCCGCCGCTAGATCGCCTTTTTAGCCTAAGATGGCGGGACCGCGCTCACGCACGGCTTCCCGCCATTGTTCGTATGAAATCTCTTGTGCAAGCGATGCCAGAGGACTTGGCGTTCGTTTGCCGGCCGCCATTCAACCCATGACGGGGTTACGGCTACTCGTGATCGATCCTAATCTTCCCTGATTGCCTCGGCTTCGATCTCGACCAGCATTTCGGGCGAGACCAATGCGCTGATGCCGAGCATGCTGGTTGCCGGCCGGACTTCCCCAAAGAACTCACCGTGCGCTTTGCCCACCTTCTCCCAGTCAGCGATGTTGGTCACGAACATTCTGGTGCGCACCACGTCCGTGAGCGACGCCCCGGCCTGAGTCAACGCCCGCTCAATGTTTTTGAGCGCCTGCACCGCCTGCGCGTAGGCATCTCCGGGGATGATTTTGCCTTCCGCATCGGTGGCGGTTGTGCCCGAAACGTAAATGTGCGGGCCAACCTGCACCACGCGGGAGTAACCCACGACCGGTTCCCAGGGTGTTCCGCTTGCGATGTTTTTGCGTTCCATGCTCGTTTATTCTCCGCTCTTCTGCATTGCTAGGTGCATAGGATGTTATACCCGGAATCAGCGACGGAACTGCTGTTCCGGACCACCGGGGCTACGTAAGAAGCTTTACGGTTGGCAGCCGGAACGCGTGAGTGCCAATAAAAATCGACGGAACGCCGCGACCCGCGCGGTGTTCTAAGGACTGGCAGGGCACGATAGTGCAATTGCCCAAGAGTAGTAAGTAGGATATCTAAACTGCAAAGGCGTATGTTCCGATAAGTAAGAGGAACATGCGCCGCAGCGGTACGTGGGGGCTAGCTATGACATCGGAGAAGCATCCGCTTGAAAAGATGTTTGTGGAACTTGTAGGGCGACACTATGCGCAGGAACTCGGTATTCGCGATCCGGAAGTAGTTGGCTACGTCGCCAATCTGCTGACCGAATTCTGTGACGCGGAACAGCTAATGAAAATTCGCAATGCGGGCGGAAAGCCGCTGACCGACGTGGGCGAGATGTTGCTGGAATCGGACCCGATCTATGGGCCGGCGCCCTCGTTCGACCGCGAGCGGCAGGTGCGCAAGCATATCGGCGACTACACGCTGTTTTTCGCTGGCATGTTTCCCGAAAGCATCAATCATCATCGGCTGCGCCGCGACCGCATGGAGGACTTTGTAGAGTGGGTGCGCGCCGGCAAGGAAAGCTACTACATCGTCTCGAAGTTCGAGTACTTTGAGTATGCCAAAGTGGCTCCAATGTTCGCGCAGCTTGCACATAAATTTGAAGATTGCGTTTACGGACTCAATCTTGTCAAGAATGAGTTGGAAGTGATGCAACATCCAATCGTCCGGCGGCGTGACGAGCTGATCATGTAGCAAGTCAGAAGTGAGAGGGCAGATTGCAGAAGTTACCCCTCAGCTTTCTGAGTCTTTACTTCTGCAATCTGCCCTCTAACTTCCGACTTGCTTGCCGGGCCTTGCGCCGGACTTTTGCTTTCTACTCCACGCGGTAAGCCAGACGCAGACCGCCCCAGTGGCGGCCTTTCACCGTAATCGGAATCGATAGATCCTTCATGAGCACAAATCTGCCGCCGCCCATATCGCGGCGATAGGTTTGGAGCAGAAACGGCCTCGTATTCTGTCCGGCGCGGAGTCCGGTGCGGTCTTTGAACATACGCCGATTGCGGCAGTTGGCGTTGTTCCATACGGGGTCCGCTCCTTGCGGCTTGGAAAAGAGGTGATTGTGCGTCGGCAGGTAGCCGTTTCGGTCGACGGCGGCGCAGAACACGATGCGCGGGTCGACGTTCAATATCGCTTCCTGAATCGATGGGAGCAGACTGTCGGTTATTCCCGTGAAACTGGTCGTGAACTGCTGCGGATTGGTTCCCGGAACGGGCTGATACTTTTCGTCAAACAGGGCATCCATACGAATGCGCCCGGTTTCCACAGCGCGTTCAAAGGCTTGCATCACTTTTCCGGCGGCGGCAGACAACGCTTCGATGAACGGGGTGTCACTGGTCTTCAAGCCGGTTTGAGCAATCAGGTTCATGATGTTCTCGCCTTGTTCCAGCGCTTTGGTCACTCGTTCGTCAGCCCGGCGCAGGTTCTCGGCGGTCTTCTTAACGCCTTCAAAGAACCGTTCGATCTCATCGAGCACTTCCTGGGAGCGGCCCAGGCTATTAGAAACGGAGGAAGCGATGCCCGACACCTTGCTTTCGACCGTGCTCGCGGCAGAGGTGAAGTTCTCTAGAACCTCATTGATGACGGCGACGCCCTGATTTACGCCGCCGGCAATTGCGAGCGTGCTGTTACTGGAGACAATCAGCTGTCCGATATTGTTCGACAAGGCGCTTACCGTCTCGTTGATATGGGAAGTTGCGGTATTGGCCTGCCCGGCCAGGTTCTTAACTTCAGTCGCCACCACCGCGAAGCCCTTGCCAGCTTCACCCGCACGCGCGGCTTCAATGGTGGCGTTGAGCGCCAGCAAGTTGGTCTGATTGGCAATGGTCTGGATATTGGAGGACATGCCGCGAACTGCACCCAGCGAAGAGTTCAACGACCCGAGCCGCTCCTCGATTGCCCGCACCGCATCGACTAAGCGGCGAATCTCGGCCAGCGCCGAAGCACCGGTCTTCAGCGATTCCGCCGATTGGCTGGTCGCCTCACTTGCGACCGCGTTGGTCTCGCGGCCCGCTGCGTCGATTTGGCCGATATCTCCTCGCAGGCCTTGCGTCAACTCGCGCAGATGCTCGAAGCGCTTTTCCTGGTCGCCAACGAAGGCTGCCATGTCCTGGACGGTGCCGGCGATCTCTGCTACTTCCAGCCCCAGCGTGGCGACTCTGTCTAACAATTTGGCGGCAAATTCGGCAGTCTCTGCCGGCTGTGACATTGGGTGGGATGCGGCCATACTCGTGTCTTACTTCGATGTATATCGGTAAGCGGCCGTCCCCGTCCAGAACCGAAGGGACGCGATCTGAAGTGAGGGACCACCCTAAATGGGATTGGGATAGATCGCCGGCAGCACGTTAAATACGTTTCTCGCGCAGTCCGTTCTTCTGACCCGGCGATGGGCGTCAGTTCTGGACCCGCAACCGCCGGAGCCGCCGGCCTGCAATCTCAAATTTCTCTTTCAGCACCACATTGATCGCCTCCGTGTAAGCGGTGTGTTCCTGTTCGAGAATGCGCTCCGCCAGCGAGTGCTCGTCGTCGGAGTCGAGCACTGGAACAGTCTTCTGCACGATGATGGCGCCGTGATCGAGTTCTTCATCGACGAAATGGACCGTGCAGCCGCTGACCTTCACTCCGTAGGCGAAGGCCTGCTGCTGCGCTTCGAGGCCGGGGAATGCGGGGAGAAGCGAAGGATGGATATTCAGGATACGCAGCGGGAACTGCCGTACAAACCATGGCGAGAGCAGGCGCATGTATCCGGCGAGGCAGACCAGATCGACATTGTGCTCACGGAGTGCGGCCACAACTTCGCGGTCGTGCTGCTCGCGCTCTTTGCCCTTGGAAGGAATGACGAGCGCGTCGAGTCCCCGCCGGCGCGCGGTTTCTAGGCCGGGAGCGTCGGTGCGATTGGAGATTACGACAGCAATGCGCGCGCCACGAATGCGGCCATCGCCGATGCTATCGGCGATGGCAACGAAGTTCGAGCCGCGTCCGGAGAGAAGAATGCCGAGGTTTTTCATCGCCCAAGAAAAGTCAAAAGGAAGAAGTCAAATTGAAGAAGTGAAATTTTCATC
>JBAVYO010000110.1:0-4771 GCA_049698855.1 Terriglobales bacterium | reverse complement strand
GATGACGTACAGCAGCGGAATCCTCGCGGGGATGGATAGTTTGAAGGCCAAAAGCCAATCCAGTCAGGCCGTGCAAGGGGATGCACTGGTCCGCTCAGACATATTCTAAGTTTGCCGGAAGGACACTCGAAGATGTTTATAGTACAGCTCACCATTACCGAAGTACGCTCGCCTAGGTTACTTTTGGGAAGGGAAGTCAAGGCAGCCGAAGGGTGCGATTGGCGGGCGAATTGATGCCCCGAGCAACAATCCGGAACAGGGTGTTTCGGGGCTGCGGCAGCGCTGCGCAGTATGAGCGTCTCCCGGAATCCGCGAGAGATCCCGGGAGACAGCAGACTTGCGGGTTAGATAGTCGAAGCTTACTTTCCCGGGATGTAGCTCAAATCTGGCCTGAACTCGACCAATGAGCTGTACGTTTTCTCAATTGAGTTATTGAGGCGTTCGATTACGGACATCGATTCCTGCTCTCCGAAGGCTTCCCGCAGAACATCGCGCAAGGGCTTGATACTGGGGTCGTCTTCGAATGAGGCCCAGTTGGCGTGATCGACCAGGAGAACGTAGACTCCGCCCGGCCCACCGTTGGCGAGCCTCTCCCAGCGGTAGTGGTAGGGCCATTTGGTTTTTTCCGCTGCATCGTACATGCGGGCGATGGCGCTGCGAAAATCGTCGCCCTTCCCGTAGCGGACATGGAAGGTTGTCACGCTCATGTATTTGGAACCGCGATCTGGCCCCGGATAGCTCACTTTCGGCAGCGTCTCATAATAAGAGGCGGTTCGCTTTTCAACGTAGCCGCCAATCGCCTTGACGTACTCCTCCTCGTCGGCGGCATCGGAAACGGCCGGCTTGTCGAAATCAGCCCAGTGCTGGCCGCTTCGTCCCACGATGTAAGATCCGGTGTCCTCGCCGGTGAGAACCTTCAGGACGAATAGCACTTGAGGATCTTTTTGGTCTTTGTGCCAAGCCGCTTTGGCCTTGCGCCCAGCTTCATATTGCTGGACCATTCCGTTCTTGGGTGTTTGAAACTCCAGTGAGGTGACGGTGCTTTTATCTCCCTGGCCTAGCGCGGACAGCGCAGCCAGAAATACGGTGGCGCAAACCGGCAGAATCTTGGTCAATTTCATCTCTCCTCCGATTGTTTGGACTGAATTGTCTGGACTTTAATTCGGGACTTCCCACAAGCCCCAAAGTGTCAGAAAAAACGCAGGCGCAATTCTACACGCATTTCGCTTGGTGGCAAGGCACGGGTTGATTCCGGGTAGTGTCTTAAAAACACAATGTTTAAGACACTACCTGATTCCGAATAAGGATGGAACACGATAAGGGGCGGAAAAACCGTCTAGGCTGCAACTCCGATGTGTTCACAACGCTTGGTGCGTTCCGTCACCCCGAACTCCGCTCAACCATGATACAAAACTTACATGGCAACGAACTCAGCCGACCTGGCTGAAGCGACAATCACAGCGCATGCTCCGTGCCGCGCCGACCTGGCTGGAGGCACGGTCGATCTCTGGCCGCTCTACCTGTTTCATCCCGGCGCACTGACGCTGAATTTTGCGCTCGAAATTCTTACCACCTGCCGGATTACGCCGCTAGCCGGAACGCAGATCGAATTGCGCTCTCTTGATACGGGACGGAAAGACACCTTCGCCAACCTGGCCGAATTGAACGGCGCGCGAAAGCACCAGCATGCTTTAGCCGCTTGCGTCGTGAGCTTTTTTGCACCAGAAGCGGGTTTTCGGCTGGAAACGAATTCGGAATCGCCCGCCGGTGCGGGGATCTCCGGATCTTCCGCGATGATGATCGCAACCTGCGCTGCGCTGGCGCGGCTGACGAATCGCGACATCGACCTTGAGAAATTGCGCGTGATTGCGCAGAACATCGAAGCCCAGATCATTCGTGTGCCCACCGGTTGTCAGGATTATTATCCCGCGCTCTATGGCGGTGTCAGCGCCATCCATCTCGATACGGATGGCATTCATCGCGGACCAGTACCGGTTGCGCCTGAAGAAATCGATCGGCGCTTTTTGCTCGTGTATACAGGTGCGCCGAGGCAGTCGGGGATCAATAACTGGGAAGTTTTCAAGGCACATATCAATGGAGACCGGCACGTTATTCGTAACTTCGACAAGATTGTGGATCTGGCGCGCGACATGCACCAGGCATTCTTGCGCCACGATTGGGAAGACGTGGCGCGGCTGATTCGCGAGGAATGGAAACATCGACGCACCAACGTACCCGGCATTACGACGCCGAAAATCGACAAGCTGATTGAAGTCGCGCGCAAGAATGGTGGACGCGCTGCGAAGGTTTGTGGCGCCGGCGGCGGCGGTTGTATTCTGCTGATGGTGGAAGAAGGCGCGAAAGCAGTGGTTTCGCAGGCGGTTTCGCAGGCTGGGGGGCGTATGCTTCCGCTGAAAGTTGCCCGCGAAGGACTAAGAATCTCGCCCCACACCGAATAAAAAGTGCGGTCTATAATTGGGACGTGGGCCTGGGGTGCCGCATGCTTTCGTTCCGCTCGTGCTTCATCGGTCGGCGTGCTGGCTTCCGCCTTCTTTGTGTGCTGCTGATTGCGTCCCCATTTGTCCTTGCTGAAAATCCTTCTGGCCCCAGAATCTCGCCTAAGACACGCGAGGCGATTCTCCACACATTCAATGCTGAGCTGGTCTACATTCGCACGAATTTTCCCATGGGAAAAACGGGGCTGAAGCTGAAGAACGGAACGATTACGCCCAGCGGCCCTGAACTACAACAATTGATGGCCTTGTGGGGGCCGGCCGCCAAACCCGGGGACCGTGCGCAGATCAGCGACGTTGTGATCAAAGGCGACTACATCCGGTTTGAAATCAACGGGGGGCCAGTCAAAAAAGGGAAGTGGTATCGGCACATCCAGATCGAGGGTGCGGGGACGGTCACGCCCGGCTCACCCACTGATTCAAACAGTAATATGCATGGTTCGTACGTGGACCTTTATTTTGACCGCTACGTGCCCGAGTTGACGGGGCCTGAACTCAAGCAGTTGCTGCGCCCGGTTTTTGATTTCGATTCGACCTCGGCGCTCGATGCCTATCTTCTAACAGTATCGCCGAAGGTGAAGGACGCGATCACACATCATCGGGTGCTGGTTGGCATGAATCAGGAGATGGTGATCTACGCCAAGGGCCGCCCGCCTCGCAGAATCCGCGAGAAGGATGGCGACATTGATTATGAAGAGTGGATCTACGGCGCTCCGCCCGCGGATGTGGACTTTGTGCGCTTTGTCGGAGACGAGGTAGTGCGCGTCGAAACCATGAGCGTCGACGGGAAGAAGATTGTGCGAGTCGATAAGGAAGTGGATTTGGGAGAGTCGAGCGTCGCCAAAAAGCAGGAGGCACGGCCGGACAATGCGCCAACATTGCGCCGTCCGGGCGAGGAGATGCCCGATTCGCATCCAGTTGCTGGGCCCTCCAGCGTGCCGCCAATGGGTGCGCCGCCATCGACCGGACCACCAGCGGGGCCACCCGGTGCAGATCCGCCAAACTGGGTCGGTCACTTGTTTTAGAAGTGTGGCGTGGACCTGAGCGCATGTGGCTTTTTGTGCCCCAGCTTCGCGTCCATTTTTTGGGGGCGCGAACTTGAGACGCGAACCCGAGTGGCTGCCGCAGTCGAAGGGCGCGAGCCTGAGAAGACTCCGGAGTTGGGTGAGGGGTGCAGCGTGGAATGCCTCATTTGATCGGAGTTCCCTCGGTTCACACTGAAATTGAGAGCAATGATGCGTCTGGCGCTACGAAAAAGTAGCTACACGAGCCGCTTAACATCATAAATATCCCCGCTCGTTTGACCCTGTTGCACCCCGCTGCTATGATCTGTTTGCGGGGTGGAGCAGTCTGGTAGCTCGTTGGGCTCATAACCCAAAGGTCGGTGGTTCAAATCCACCCCCCGCAACCATCCGAATTGGTAGAGGGGCCGTATTATGAGACGGCCCCGTTTCTTTTCCGAGCAGGTTCCAAGCTCCTTCTGCAAAGTAGTGAGGTCTCCCCTCTCCGTATTGGGGAGTCATGCGAATCTCTTCCAAGTGCTTCTTAATCTCGACCCTCGCCAGAGTCGTTTCGCCAGACAATAGCCCTTGAAGGTCAGATAGCCTTTTCGTGACGAATTGTCTTATGCCGGAAAGGTGCGACTCAACCGATCCCGGTCCCGCCGACAGCAATCTTTCGGTTATGTCGCGCAACTGTCGTTCACGGTCGTTGATAGCTTCGACCAGAAAAGGAGAAGGGCCAGTTTGCGCTGCGGTGGCCGTCAAGCGTCCGAGCTCGGCCTCAATTTTGGCCTTGCGCTCACGCATCTCGGACAGTTCGCTGGATAGGTTCTCCAGTGCTCCTTTGAGTTGGCGACCGAATTCTGCGATCACATACTCAATCGCTTCAGGTTTCAGGACCTCCTCCTGCAGTTCGCTCAAGAGCCGTTTTTCCAACCAATCTTGGCGCTCAAGCAGATTGTTGGGGCAGGCTCCTCGATAGAAGTGCTGCGAACAGCCATACTTTCGGTATTGCCCTCCGGGTCCATTGCGGGTCACTATCACCAAATTGCCTCCGCACTGGCCGCATTTCAGGAGTCCGCTAAAGAGGTAACTGCTGGTCGCAGAACGTTGCAGGAGGCCCGGTTTTCTCTGACCCGCATAGAGATCCTTCAGCCGAGTGAGCCGGTCGCGCACCTGCTGCCAAAGCTCATGGTCGATGATTCTGAGGTCTTCGCGATGTACTATGCGCCATTCGCTCTCTGGTCTAGCTCGACG
>JBAVYO010000109.1:0-5874 GCA_049698855.1 Terriglobales bacterium | reverse complement strand
GGAGTGATCCGTCTTCGCGTGCAGAATGCTGTCGATCTGCTGGAGGATCATGACATGGGCGAGGGCGGCGTGGCGGAAAAGCATTTTGCGGGAAAGGATGTCGGCTTCGGCGAAGCGGGATCCGTCGGGCGCGATTTCAACGTCACCTTCCTTGAGCGTGGCAAAGCCGAGCAGGACCGAGCCTTCGACAATGGGAAGCAAGTCTTCCGCGTCCATGATGAGGACTTCGGCCAGGCGGTAGAGGTCTTCCCTGCCGCCGCGATCCTTCAAGAGTTCGAGCAAACCGGCGATGCCGCCGACACGAGCATGGGGAAGCATCTGATATTTCTGGCGTGCCGGCTTCTGCGCCGACGCTTGCGCGCCGGGCACGGCGAGCGCGAGATCGGGCTGGGTCATGATTTTGTAGACATAATCGACCAACTCGACGAAACGCGGCGATTTGCGATCGCGGGGATAAGATAATTCGACGGGAAAATCCGCACGCACACGAGCCGGATTTCTGCCGAGTACGATGACTCGGTCGGCCAGCAAAATCGCCTCTTCAATGTTGTGGGTGACGATAAAAATCGCGCTGGTCGGCATTTTTTTGCTGAGCCATAGTTCGAGCAGTTCGTTGCGCAGGTTCTCGGCAGTCAGAACGTCGAGCGCGGAGAAGGGCTCGTCCATGAAAAGGACCTCCGGTTCAACAACCAGAGCGCGAGCAAAGCCGACCCGTTGTTTCATGCCTCCCGAAAGCTCTTTGGGATAGGCGCTTTCGAATCCATCGAGGCCCACGGTATCGAGAATTCGGAGCGCGCGCTTATGGCGATCCATGGCAGGAATACCGCGAGCTTCGAGCGGGGCTTCCACGTTGTCGATAACCGTAAGCCACGGAAAAAGAGCGAAGCTTTGAAAGACGATGGCTACGCCGGCATTTTGCGAAGTGATCGGCTGACCGTGCCACAGCACTTCACCGGAGGAGGGCTTACTGAGTCCGCTGAGAATGCGCAGCAGCGTGGACTTTCCGCATCCGGAAGGACCGAGCAGAGCAACGATTTTGCCGGGTTCAACATCAAGGTCGACGGGCGCGATTACTTCAATGCGGCCGCCGTCGGGCTGGAGGTAGAACTTTTCTACAGCCTTCGCGCGAATGATGGGGTCGGTCACGAGGTTCGGGTCTCAGGTCTTACATCTCAGGTCTTAGGTCTCAGGTGCCAGGTCTTAGGAAAAGCGCCTCCCATGAGATTGCCGTTATGGAGGGCGACGCCTTTGGCCAAAAACCTCGATTAAACTGCTTTAGCAAAGCGAGAATACACTAGACCGTGTTTCACAAATACCTTTCAATCCGAAGGGTACGCTCCCGCAGGGGCTAAAGCCCGCATTTTTGCAGGCCCCACACGGCACGGCTAAAGCCGTGCCCTACCCAAAACCGATTTATGAAACATACACTACTCAGGCGGCCCAATCTTCCCTAGTTACCGGCAATGGTTCTGGAAGGCGGTCGCAGACGTCGGTGAGCAGGGACAGCTTTGCGGCTAGTTCCGGCCGCAACATCTCCGGACTAAAACGCCAGCACCAGTTTCCACCGTTGAGGCTGGGCACATTCATGCGGGCTTCGCTGCCCAGGCCGAGCACATCCTGCAACGGAATCACGGAGAGGCTGGCGGAAGAGTTCGACGCGGTGCGAATCATAGCCCAATGGATACCGTCATCGCACTGGCCGAGATATGCTGCCACATACTTGCGTTCCTCGGCGGTCGCCGCCGTTGTCCACCAGCCTCGCAACGTGTTGTTATCGTGCGTGCCGGTATAAACCACTTTCTCGCCGGTAAAAGTGTGGGGCAGATGGATGTGCGCCCCGCGATCCCCGAATCCAAATTGCAAGACCGCCATACCGGGGATGTGCAGGCGCTCGCGCAGCGCGTGTACGTCAGGGGTGATGTATCCGAGATCCTCGGCAAAGAATGGAAGACCGCCAAGCGTCTCCATCACTTTTGCGAATAAATCGTCCTTGGGACCGTCAACCCAGCGGCCATGAATCGCAGTGGGCTCGTCGGCGGGAATTTCCCAGAACTGCGAAAAACCGCGGAAATGATCGAGACGGAGGTAATCGAAATTGCGCGTGGCCCAGCGCAGACGATTGATCCACCAGTCGTAGCCGCGAGCTTTCATCACGTCCCAGCGATAGAGCGGATTGCCCCAGCGCTGGCCATCCTTGCTGAAAAAATCGGGCGGAACGCCGGCCACGACTTCAGGCTCGAGTTCCGAGTTCAGGCGAAAAAGATCGGGATGAGTCCAGACGTCGGCGCTGTCGAAGTTGACGAAAATGGCGATATCGCCGGCCATACGGATGGAGCGCTCGGCACAATAGCTGCGCAGCGCCTGCCATTGTTCGTAGAAAAAGAATTGCACGGCGCGGCGTACGTCGAGATCTTCGCTCATTTCCGCGTGCGCCTTTTCCAGAGCGGCGGGAACGCGGTGAGTCAAATCGCGCGGCCAACGATTCCAACTTTCGAGGTGGAAACGAGCCCGCAGGGCGTCGAAGAGAACAAAGTCGTCCAGCCACCAAGCATTCTGGAGGCAGAAATCTTCGAAGCGTTTGTGCGCATTCGCCGAAGCTGAATCGGACGCGGTCGTTTTGAGGAAGTTATGGGCCGCTTCAAAAAGAAGAGGCAGCTTCTGATGGAAGACTCTCGGGTAATCGACTGGATCGATATTGGAGGGCAGCGCATCCAGCTGGGTGCGCGCGATCCAGCCGCGATCGGCAAGCCGCTCCAGGCTAATCAGCAGCGGATTCCCAGCGAATGCCGAAGGGGAAGAATAAGGCGAGTCTCCGAATCCAAGCGGACCAAGCGGAAGGACTTGCCACACTCCCTGACGCGCGGAGGCTAAGAAATCGGCGAATGCGTACGCCGCTGGACCAAAGTCGCCGATCCCCCCGCGGGAGCCGAGAGAGGTTGGATGTAGGAGGATTCCGCTGGCACGCGCAAATGGCATTGGGAAAACAGTTCTCGGTTCTCAGTGCCCAGTTCTCAGGAAAATCCTTTTTTGAGCCGCCGTTTTTGCGGAGAACTGAGACTGTTTCGAAGGACCCTATCGAAGAGCGGCCGGCCTATGAACCCTCTTCGGTTCCGGGATGGGTCAATCGTTTCATTTCGTCCTGATTGACTTTGATCCGCTTGGATTTTTCCATGTCCTTGCGCAGGTTCGCAACGAACAGCTGGAACAATTCGTTCTGCTTGGCATCGAGGAGGGTTTGACCGATCTGCTCCTTCTTCTCGGCGAATTCCTGATCGGTGGGGGCCTGTGTCTCAAGAAGCTGAGCAACCACACCATTCGCCCCGGCGGAAATGGGCCCGCTGATTTCGCCAGGCTTCATGGCGAAAATCACGCTGGGCGCACCGGCCAGGGACCCAATGTCGGGAACCTGACCGTCGGGGGCGACGAGGTCGCTGGTCTTGACCGCGGCACCCATGTCCTTAGCGACTTTCTTCAAGTCGTGATCGGCCTTGGCGCGGTCGGCGAGTTCCTGCGTCTTTTGCTGCAGCAACATGGTAGCGCGCTGATTTTTGAATTCGGTTTCGACACGCGAGCGAATCTCCTCAAACGAAGGAGTCGCCGGAGGATGGATGGCTAGCAACTGGAATACGACGTAGCCCTGTGGCACCTGCACGACATCGGGTGGAGCATTCGGGGCCGCGCTAAACACAGCATCCATCAATTGCGGGCTGGGCTGGAGACCGGGAAGAGTGTCGTTCTTGCCGATGAATTCAGTGGTCACGGCCGACTGCCCTTTGGCTGAAGCCGCCTGATCGAAGCTACCGGTACGAGCCGCGCTCACGAGCGCGTTGGCAACGGCTTCGGTCGCACGCGCGGACTTCTGCTGCCTTACTTTGTCCTGAATCTCGCCTTTCACTTCGGCAAGCGATTTGAGGTGAGCATCCTGTTTATCTTCGACCTGGATGATGTGGAAACCGTAACTGCTCTTGATCAGGTCGCTCGTCTGTCCCTTGGGCAGTGAGAATGCGGCCTTTTCGAATTCTGGGACGGTGCGGCCACGGCCGATCCAGCCGAGTTCGCCGCCTTCTTTGGCGCTGCCGGGATCGTCGGAGAATTTCTCCGCGAGTTTGGCAAAGTCGCCGCCCGCTTTCAGTTGCTTGAGGACGTCTTCAGCCTTGGCGCGAGCTTCCGCAACGCCTTTGTCGTCCTCTTTGCCGTCAGGACCCGGCAACGGCGTCTTGATCAGGATATGCCGAACTTTGACTTGATCGGGCACACGGTATTCCTCGCGATGTTGGTCGTAGTAGGCCTGCAAATCCTGTTCGGTGACGGGAGTGGCAGCGCCGATTTTCGCGGAATCGACGAGTGCGTACTTGATCTGGCGCTTTTCCGGGATCGAGTTGTTATAGCGAGCCTTGTTTCCGTCGTAAAAAGCCTTCAGTTCCTGATCGGTGGGATGCAGGCCCTTCAGAATATCGGCCTGGGTGATCACGGCATATTCAAACTTGACCTTGGTGTTGCGGCGCACAAAGTCGTCGCGAAGCTCGGCTTCGGAAACGATGGCGCCGCCCGAAATGAGCGCCTGTAGCTTGTGGATGAGAATGTAATTCTTCTCGATCGACTCCAGCTGCGGAACGGTCAGGCCGAGGCGCTGCACGAATTCTTCATATTGTTCCTGGCCGATGAATTTGCCGTTGGGAAACAATTCGGGGCCGAGCTGGCCGTGTTCAAGATCCTCGCGCAATTCGTCGTCACCGGCATGCAGCCCCAGGCGGTGCGCTTCGGAAACCAGAGCTTTTTCATTGATCAATTCCTGCGCCGCCTGGCCGGCAAAAAACGGCATCAGCATGCTCGCCTGAGCGGTCGCGTTCTGGCGCTGGATCATAGCGCGCGCTTCGCGCTGGACTTCAAGGACGGTGACCTGTTCATCGCCAACAGTGGCAAGGACGCCGGCACCCGGTCCGCCAAGGCCGATACTTGTCCCAAAGCCGCCGGGGATAAGGGTAATCACCATGCCGCCACAGATAATGAGAAGCAGGCCGTAGAGAATGTATTTTAGGGTCGGTCCTGCGTTTTGCAGCTGTCGAATCATAATTTCAGGTTGCTCCAAGCGTGAGAGTCGAATTATTGATTATAAACTAGCCGCTTGGGATGAGTCTGGGATACAGGAGGCTCCCAGAGACTTAACCGGAGCTTCCTTAGAGGTCGTTCCCCTGACGCTGTGACTTCGCGGCGAAAAACGGGCAGGCGCTGGAGCGTGTTTAATCGTCCGTGGGAATATCGAAGTTCACCAAATCGCCGCGGAAGCCGCGGGTCTTCCATGCACCGTAAGCAATGCCGGCCGCCATCCAGATCGACCCAGCGATCAAGGCCAGATTCGATAGATGAATCCAAATGAACAGACAAATGATAAAGCCCAGAATCGGCGGGATCAGTTGCCCAAACGAACGGTCTTTGCCTCGAATAAAGTAATGGGTTAGCGAGGCCAGATTCACGCCCATGAACGCGATTAGCGCGCCGAAGTTCAGCAACTGCGCGCCGTTGTCGTAGCTGATGAGAA
This sequence comes from Terriglobales bacterium, assembly GCA_049698855.1. Classification (GTDB taxonomy): domain Bacteria; phylum Acidobacteriota; class Terriglobia; order Terriglobales; family Acidobacteriaceae; genus Acidiflorens. The sequence goes on along the minus strand of JBAVYO010000109.1, from coordinate 335 downwards.
AAGCGCCAATCAGAGCAATCGCTCCGACAAACATCACATTGTTGGCGGGGATTCGTGTTTTGGGATGGATGGCCCCGAAGAATTTCTTCGGAATGGCGTCGCTGCGACCCATGCCATAAAGCAGGCGGGCAGCGCCCAGCTGCGAACCCATGCCCGAGCCGATGGTGGCGATCAGGAGAGTCAAGCTAATCACTCGGGTCATGAGAACGCCGCCGGCAATGCCCGCGACGTGGCTGAATACGTTCTCATCTCCAAATTGCGTGAAGACGTCGAAGTCTCTGCCGAAATGAATGTAGCTCAATAACTGCGCGCCGTAGACCTCAGCCGCGGCCAGA
>JBAVYO010000108.1:0-2146 GCA_049698855.1 Terriglobales bacterium | reverse complement strand
CTTGTGGGGTGGGCAAATAATGGGAATGACTTCGCGTTTATTGCGGCGGTAGACGCGGAAATCTTCGTCGACGGTAATAATGGAATGGCGGGGGTGGAGCTCGCTCATGCGGATGAGGCAAAGATCGGCGAGATCGGGGTGGCGGTCAGCGTAGCGGACGGCGAGGTCGTGAAGAGAATCGAGGTGGCTGGCGCAGTCGAATGCCACACGAACCACGTTGTCGCGTAGCATCCCGATCACTTCTTCGCTGGATCGAAGATGAAACGCAGTCTCGGCAAGAACTGCTTCGCAGGTCAGGGCAGGCCATTCAATTTGTTCGCCGATGTCAGCAGCCCAGCCGTGGTATTGATCGTTATGCCGGGCCATGGCCACGAGCAGCCCGGTATCGGCGATGGCGTTCATCCGCGCGAAAACCCCTTGCGGCTTGAGAGATCCCTGGGACCGCCTTTGATGATCCCAACATACTTCCTCCAGGCCTGATTGCCGTGGGCGGGAATATCCCTGGCCAGCGTCGTTTCGAGTGACTGGCGGACTAGCCGGCCAATGGGCAGCCCGGTACGACGGGCCCGCTCGCGCAGCTGTTCGAGGATTTCCTCGGGTAAGCGAATGGTGAGTGTGTTACTCATATGGCACGATTGTAACACACCCAGGGGACTTTGCGGGCTGCCTGTGGCACGGTGAGTACGAAACGCGCCTTTACTCAATGTAATCTAAGTCAACCGCTCTAGAACTCTTCCTCTTTCCGCGTGCAGGGCTTGCAGAGCTTGTACCTTAACTTCTCCGCGCTGGAGAGCGCTGATGCCTTCGGCCGCCGCGCGGGCTGCGCTCAGCGTGGTAATCGTCGGAATGCGGGCGGTTACGGCGGCGCGGCGGATGGCTTTTTCGTCGAAGTAGGGATCGGGACCCTGAGGCGTGTTGATGATGAGCTGAATGCGATCGGCTTTGATGAGATCGACGGCGTTAGGACGACCTTCCTTCACCTTATATACGCGATCGACGGTGAGGCCGGCCTCTTCGAGGCGGTCGGCGGTGCCGTGGGTGGCTACGAGCTTGAATCCCATGTCCACGAAGCGGCGAGCGACTTCGACTACTCCGGGTTTGTCGTGATCGGTGACGCTGATGAAGACGGTGCCTTGCGTGGGGAGCTTTTGTCCGGCGGCAATTTGGGCTTTGGCGAAGGCTTCGCCGAAGTTGTCGGCGACGCCCATGACTTCTCCGGTAGAGCGCATTTCGGGACCGAGAACGGTATCGACTCCGGGAAATTTTTGCCACGGGAAGACTGGCGACTTCACGAAGTAATTGTGGCCTGTGTCGAGGTCCCTAGCTTGCTCGATGTATCCGGGGAGGAATTCGCGGAGCTTGCGGCCGGTCATGAGGCGGGCCGCGATTTTAGCCATCGGGACGCCGGTGGCTTTGCTCACATAAGGCACGGTGCGCGAAGCGCGGGGATTTACTTCGAGGACGTAGACTGTCGCTTCGCGATGTCCATTGCCGCTTTTGCCGTTTGCGCGTGGGATGGCGAACTGGATATTCATCAGACCGATCACTTTGAGCGCACGCGCCAGCTTGAACGTGTAGTCACGCATACGATTCAGCAGCGGCTCGGGGATATCGACCGCAGGCAGCACGCAGGATGAGTCGCCGCTGTGGATGCCGGCTTCTTCGATGTGCTGCATGATGCCGCCGATGACGACATCTTCGCCGTCAGAGAGCGCGTCGACATCGACTTCGATTGCGTCTTCAAGAAATTTGTCGATCAGGATGGGGCGGTCCTGCGAGTACTCGACTGCCTGCTTCATGTATTGGTGGATGGTGTCTTCGTCGTACGCGATGACCATGGCGCGGCCGCCGAGCACATAACTCGGACGGACGAGGACCGGGAATCCGATCTTGTTGGCAGCTTCGACTGCCCCTTCGGCGGAAGTGACCATTGCGCCGGGTGCTTGCGGGATGTCGAGTTCCTCGAGCAGCTTACCGAAGCGCTTGCGGTCTTCTGCCAGGTCGATCGACTCAGGCGAAGTGCCGATGATGTTCACGCCCGCGGCCTTGAGTGGAAGCGAAAGATTCAGCGGAGTCTGGCCCCCGAACTGGACGATCACGCCGACGGGCGCGCCCGCTGAGCCTTCGTGCTCGCAGATGGCGAAGA